>JBJTAU010000146.1:0-6261 GCA_046090965.1 Limisphaerales bacterium
TGGCACCGGCCTGCACGGCTCGTGGTCGGCGGACACGGATGGCACCGCGCTGGCCACGCCGATGAACCGCATGGGCGGCATGATGCTCTTCGACCGCGCAGAGCCGGACGGTTATCCGGAGAGCGGGGCCGGGTGGGTTAGTGCCGGCACGCTCGCCGAGCGCGTGCGCTGGACGCAGTCGCTCCTCATCAGCAGCGGGCAGACCGGTCACAGCGGTTCGCAAGGAGGCACGGGCAACGATGCGGGCAACTCCGTGACCTCACCCGTTCGCCTGTTGTTCACGCGGCTGCCGTTGCTGGCGGACCAGCAGGACGCCGCTAAGGTCGCCGAAGTTTTCCTCAGCCTGCTCTTTCCCGGCGAGGGCGCAGCCAACCTCAACCTCTATCGCGCCGCCGCCATCAACTTCTTGAACACCGCCGACGATGGCATGTCCGCGTCAGCCTTCAGCGCGCTCACACCCGGCACGACCACCGGCAGCAACACCTACGACACGCGTGTGCGCGGCATGGTGGCGATGCTGATGACGATGCAACGATTCCAAGAGCAATGAAACGAGCAGGATTAAGATTAGGATTACGAGCAGGAGCCAAAGGTGGCGCTCCCACTCGTGCTCTTAATCCTAACCTTAGTCCTGCTCCTCCCCGCGTATGCCTTACATAAACACCCTCACCCGCCGTGATTTCGTCCAGCGCGCCCTGCTCGGCGGCGCGGGCCTTGGTCTTGCGGCGCTCACGAACGTCCCGCCCTTCGCCGCCCGCGCGCTGGCTGAGGGCAACATTGGGCTCAACGGCAAGAAGTTGCTCTTCGTCTTCCTCCGCGGTGGCAACGACGGCCTCGGCTCGGTCGTCCCGGTGCAGGACTCGGCTTACAGTTCATCCATCCGCACCAGCACGCTTATCGCGAAGGACGGCGGGACGGATTACGCCGCCACGCCCGGCCCGGCGGATTTCCCCACGAGTCCCGGGGCCACGGCGACTTTCAACTTCGCGAGCGCCATCCGGTTGGGCAATGGCTTTGCCGCGCTGCACCCGGGGTTGAAATTCCTCGCGCCGATTTACAACGCCGGTGACCTCGCGCTCATCCATCGCGTCGGCTACCCGAGGCAGTCGCGCTCGCACTTTGACTCGCAGAACTACTGGGAGAACGGCCTGCCGAGCAACAACGTCTCCAAGGAAGGCATTCTCTACCGCACCATCATCGAGTCTGGCCTCGCCAGCACCTCGCCGCTCTCGGCCGTGAGCATCCAATCCGCGTTGCCGGTGCTGCTGCGCGGCTCGGGCGCGGCGCTCACGAATCTCACCGACCCGCTGCGCTACGACCTCCTCGGAGTGCCGAACAGCAACAACTCCGGCGACATCAAGGCCACGAACGCCCTCCTCAGCGCGCAGTCCACGCCGTTCCCCGACAAGAAGAGCCGCGCGTTTCTGAGCCTGCAATACGATGGCCTGCTCAAGACGCTGTCCATCTTCAGCAGCCTCAACTTCACGGAGGCCGGCAACACCTATGTGGACAACGAGAACACCGACGGTGGGACCAATCCGTATTTCCTCTTTCCGACCTCGCAGGCGAAGAACGGCGGCTACGCCTTCAACAACAACAACACGGCAAAATACGTCGTTGATCAATCCGGCACGGCCAACAGTTTCTTCGCTTCGCTCAAGGCCGCCGCGCTCATCCTCAACCACACCGACGCCGTCATCGCCGGCACCGAGATGGGCGGCTTCGACACTCACGACAACCAGGGTGGGGCGACCGGCCTGCATGCGACGCTCCAGCAGCGCATCGGCTGGGCGCTCTACGGCTTGCGGAAATACTTTCAGATTTACGGCCGACTCGGCTCCGCGCCGGCCGCGGGCTCGAAATGCGCGTGGAGTGATGTTGTGATCGTGCTGCTCTCGGAGTTTGGGCGCACGACGATCCAGAACACGTCCGGCGGCACTGACCACGCGGAGGCGGGCGTGATGTTCCTTGCGGGTGGCGGAGTGAAGGGCTGCGGCAAGAACGGGCGCGTGACGGGCGTCGTCGGCTGCCAGCCCGGTGGCGCCGGTGCGCATCCGAGCGACGCGGCCGCACCGTGGATTCCCGGCCCGGCGAACCAAGCCGGTGGCCTGGACGGCTCCATGTTCGGCATCAGCGACCGTTACCTGAAGCGTTCAGTGGACTACCGTTCCGTGCTGGGCAAAGTCATCCGCGATCACCTCGGCGCGACGCAGAACCAGCTCAACCGGATCATCCCCGGCTACGCGAACGAGGCGCGGGAGCACCTGCTCACCGGCGGCACGGTCACGACGCCGATTGAATCAACAGGGGTGAGCACGCCGATCATCGGCGAGCCGGACATCCTGATGTGAAGCGCGCTGGTTGGCTCTCAGAAATGCAAACAGGCGTTCCGGTAATCGGAACGCCTGCTGGCTGAAAGGGAGGGTAGTTACTTTTTCGCCGCCGCCATCGCTTTGTTGAGCGCGATGGTCAAGCGGGACTTCTTGCGGTCGGCCGTGCCGCGCTTGATGACACCCTTCTTCGCGGCCTTGTCGAGCGCGGAGAGGGCGGCGCGGAGCGCGGCGGGGGAGTTGTCCTGCTTGGCGGCAACCGACGCGCGGAACTGCTTCACCACCGTCTTGAGTTGGGTGCGGACGATATTGTTGCGAGCTTGCTTGCGCGCACTGTTGCGCATGCGGCGGGCGGCTGACTTGGTGTTCGGCATATTATTTTTCTCGTCTAAGAGGCGCGCACCCTAGCGAATGGCCGCGCATTGTCAACGGCTTGTTCCGCGGGCGTTCCATCTGTGAATTGCCATGACGAAGAGCCGTCAGGTTTCTTTGGATCAGCTTCGTTGTCTGTGATTCCGCCGTTTCATCTGGTTCGGCTCGGCTTCGTGATGGCCTTGCTCGCACTGCCAAGTTTCCGCGCCGTGGCGGCGGAGGCGGACGCGATGTTCAAGGAGCGCGTGCTGCCGCTGCTGGCCAAGCACTGCCACGAGTGCCACAGCCACGCGGCGAAGAGATCCCGAGGCGACCTCGTGCTGGATTCTTTCGGAGCAATTCTCACCGGTGGGCAGTCCGGGCCCGCCATCGTCCCAGGCGCGCCGGAGACAAGCCTTCTGCTCCGCGCCGTGCGGCACGAGAGCGCTGAGCTGAAGATGCCGCAGGGCAAGGCGAAGTTGTCTGACGCGGACATCGCTCTGCTCACCGACTGGATCAGGCAGGTGAAGCCGCCGGTTGAGGGCGCTGGGCCCGTCACTGCGGATTGGTGGTCGCTCAAGCCGCTGGTGCGGCCGGCGATTCCTTCCGTCGGTAATCGGCAATCGGCAACCGGCAATCGTGTTGACCGCTTCCTCGCCGCCAAACTCCGCGAACACCACCTCACCCCCGCGCCCGACGCCGACTCGCGCACGCTCATCCGCCGCCTACACTTCGGGCTGACCGGCCTCCCGCCGTCGCCGGAGGAAGTCGAAGCGTTCGAGCGTGAGTTCCCTCCGTCCCTTGGTCCCTCCGTCCCTCCCTCGCGGGGCAGAGACGGAGAGAAGGAGAGACAGAGGGAAAATGCTTACGCCGCCGTCGTGGATCGCCTCCTCGCCTCCCCGCACTACGGCGAGCGCTGGGCGCGCCACTGGTTCGACATCATCCACTTCGCCGACACGCACGGCTTCGAGCACGACTTGCTGCGCACCAATGCATGGCGCTACCGCGACTACGTCATCGCCGCCTTCAACCGCGACGTGCCGTGGCAACGCTTCATCCGCGAACAGCTTGCGGCGGACGTCTTCTATCCGCTGGAGCCGCAACTCAAGGCGGCGCTCGGCTTCCTCGGCGCAGGCCCGCTCGACACCAGCACGCAAAGCACCGCGCCGCGCACGTTTGATTACCTGGACCGCGACGACCTCGTGACGCAGACGATGGCCGCCTTCGCCAGCACGACCGCGAACTGCGCCCGCTGCCACGCGCACAAGTTCGACCCCATCTCGCAGGAAGATTACTACGCGCTCCAAGCCGTCTTCGCGGGCATCACGAAGGCCGATGTGCCGTTCGAGGACTCGCCCGCGATTGGCCAGCAACGGCGTCACTGGCAAGCCCTGCTCGCCGCCGCGAACACCAATGATGCGACCGTGTTGCTCACCTCAGAAAACGCCGCTGCCGTCGCGCGGTGGGAGGAAAGGCATGGCCAGGCCGTCACGGAATGGCGGACGCTCGCGCTGGAAACTTTCGCCTCGTCTGACGGCTCCACGTTGAAGGCGGAGGCTGACGGCTCAGTGAGTTCCAGCGGCACGCGGCCGGAGAAGGACACTTACACCGCCACGGGCACGACGACATTCTCAACTGTCACCGCTTTGCGCCTCGAAGTGCTCGCGAGCGACGCGCTGCCGAAGAAGGGGCCGGGCCGGCAGGACAACGGGCATTTGCATCTCAGCGAAGTTGAAGTGCGCTTGCTTCCCACGGGCTCGACCAATGCCACAAGGCTCAAAATCAAGCGCGCCACGGCGGACTTCAACCAAGACGGCTGGACCATCGCGCACGCGCTCGATGGCAACGAGAAGACGGCGTGGGGCATTTACCCGCGCGTCGGCGAGTCACACTTAGCGGTGTTTGAGTTCGAGTCGCCGGTGGCGCTAACGGCGGGCGCGAAGCTCGTGGTCGCGCTCAAGCAGTTGCACGGCGGCGGGCATCTCATCGGGCGTTTCCGCCTCTCTGCGACGGACTCGCCGAATGCGAACGCGGAAGTCGTCCCGCCGCTCGTCGCGGCTGGGCTGAAGCTGCCTCGCGACCAGCGCACGCCGGAGCAGCGGCTCGCGATCGCCGCGCACGCACTCCGGCAGCATGCGCAGGACGAACTCGCGAAGCTCCCCGCGCCCGCGTCGGTCTTCGCGGTGAAGGCCGGCATGGAGCCGAAGGCCGTTCATCTCCTGAAGCGAGGTGACATCCACAAGCCGGGCGCGGAGGTCGGTCCGGGCGCGCTCTCGGCGGTCGCCGACTTGCCCGCACGGTTCGCCCTCGCCGAGCCGAAGCGCGAAGCGATGCGTCGCGTGGCGCTCGCGGACTGGCTCGCGGACCCGCGCAACCCCGTGACCTGGCGCAGCGCGGCGACCCGCGTGTGGCATTATCACTTCGGTCGCGGCCTGTGCGACACGCCGAGCGATTTCGGTCGCATGGGCAGTGTGCCGTCGCATCCGGAGTTGCTCGACTGGCTCGCGTGCGAGCTGCGCGACAGCGGTTCGCTGAAGCATTTGCATCGGCTGATTGTGACGAGTGAGGTTTACCGAAGGTCGAGTGTCGAAGGTCGAGGGCCGAGAGCTTTCGACTCTCGACTCTCGACTCTCGACCCGGAGAACAAGCTCCTCTGGCGCATGAACCGCTCGCGGCTCGACGCCGAGACGTTCCGCGACGCTGTGCTCGCGGTCTCGGGGCGGCTGGACCGCTCGCAGGGCGGGCCGGGCGTGCAGCACTTCGCGTTGAGCAAAGGCCCGCAGGCCACGCCGAAGGTGGATTACACGCCGTTCGATTGGGACGCGCCGGGTGCGGGGCGTCGGAGCATCTACCGAGTCGTGTGGCGCGGCATCGCGGACCCGTTCATGGAAGCGCTGGATTTTCCGGACGCGTCGCTGCTCCAACCCACGCGGAATTTCTCGGCATCGGCGTTGCAAGCGCTGGCACTCTTCAACAACGACTTCGTGCTGCGGCACAGCGAGCACTTCGCGGCGCGCGTGGAAAAGCTCAGCGGCGACACGGCATCGCGCGTGCGGGCGGCGGTGCGACTGGCGTATCAGCGCGCGGCGACGGCGGAGGAAGTGGCGGCGATGTCCGCCTACGCGGAGCAGCACGGGTTCGCGGCGCTGGGCCGGGTTTTGTTCAACAGCAATGAGTGCCTGTTCATCACCTGAGGCGCGTGCCCAGGGTCTGGGTGGACCGGGCCACTGGCCCGTTGCGGCGGGCGACTCGCCCGCCGCTCAGACTGCGCCAACGACGACCGAGCCAGGCAGTTTGCTCGCTCTGCCGAAGCTCGGCGGCGAGTCGCCGCCGAGCACGGCCAAGTTGGCCGTTCCACCCCGAACCGGCTGTTTTCCTTCACGTCTTACAAACAAACCAATTCGGCTGGAAGCCGCCGGCACGGGTTTGGGTCGTCGCGACTTCCTCTGGCGCATCGGCGGTGGGTTCGCGGGCTTGGCCGCGGCGGACTTGTTCACGCGCGAGGCATTCGGCGAAGGAGTGTTCCAACCAAAGGCCGAGTTCAACGGCGGGCTGCACCATCCGGCGAAGGTGAAGCGGG
>JBJTAU010000147.1:0-3960 GCA_046090965.1 Limisphaerales bacterium
CCTTGAACAGCAGCTTCTGCGGGCCGACGGCGAATTCCACTTCGCTCCCGCCGCTGCCGCACAAAAACACGCTGGGCTTCTGGGTGAACCCGACCGACTGGGCGAGCTGGGAGTTCGAGGTGATGAAGCCCGGAAAGTTCACGATGGAGATCACCTACGGCTGCGGCAACGGCAGCGGCGGGAGCGAAGTGCAATTCGCCGTCGGCCCGCAGAAGCTGCTGTTCAAGGTCGAGCAGACCGGCGGCTTCCAAGCCTTCGTGAAAAAGGAAATTGGCGAGCTGACCTTCGAGAAGCCGGGCCGCTACACGCTGACCGTGAAGCCCAAGTCCAAACCTGGCCCGGCGGTGATGGATTTGCCGCAGGTCGTCCTCAAAGCGGCGCAGTGATCGGCGCGTCAACTCGGTAGCCGTGCGGGAGCTACTTGGCCGCTTCCTGTTGCTTCACCAGTTCGGTGCCGCGACGGAGGCGGAAAGGATCGCTCTTCACGATGGCGGTGATGAGGGCGGAGAACTTGTGGTCGGCCTTCGCCGTCTGCGCGCAGATTTGGTTGAGCGCGCGGTTGTCGTAGAACTCCAGGCCACGCCCGACGCCGTAGGTGAGGAGTTTTTCGGCGAGGTTGCGCACGACGAGTTCCTGCTTGCCCTTGAGGATGGCCTTCAGCTCGGCCGGGCCTTGGAACGATTTGCCATCCGGCAGCGTGCCTGAGGGATCAATGGTGCCTTCGTCGGTCTTCGCGCGGAAGCGCCCGATGGCGTCGAAGTTCTCGAAGGCAAAGCCGAGGGCGTCCATCTGCTGGTGGCAGTTGGCGCAGCTCGGGTTCTCGCGGTGCTGCTCCATGCGCTGACGGAGGGTGCCGGTGAGTTTCTTTTGGCCGTCCAGTTCAGGCACGTTCGGCGGCGGGGGCGGGGGCGGTGTTCCGAGGATTTGCTCGAGCACCCATTTGCCGCGCTTCACGGGCGAGGTGCGCGTGGGGTTCGAGGTGACGGTGAGGATGCTGGCGTGGGTGAGCAGGCCGCCGCGCTCCTTGCCGGTGAGGGTGACGCGGGTGAACTCGCCGTTGCGGGCGGAACTGCCGCCGCGTCCGCGCGCGTTCTGCTGCGCGCCGCTCAGGCCGTAATGCCGCGACAGCGCGTCGTTGACGTAGGTGAAGTCGCCATCAATCAAGTCCAGCACGCTGCGGTCCTCGCGGACGATCTCATCAAAGAACAGCTCGGTCTCGCGCAGCATCGCGCGGCGCAGGCGTTCGTCGAAACCGGGGAAGAGCTTGCTGTCCGGGGCAAAAGTTTTCAGCCGCTCCAACTGGAGCCATTGCAGCGCGAAGTTCTTGGTCAGCGCCTCGGCCTTGGGGTCTTTCAACATGCGGCGGACCTGCGCGTCCAGCTTCGGCGTGAGCTGCTGCTGCGCGGCGAGGGTGAGCAGTTCCTCGTCGGGCATCGTGCTCCAGAGGAAGTAGCTCAGGCGCGCGGCGAGCTGATACTCATCAATCGGGTGCGCGCCGGGATAGCGGGGCAGGGAATCCAGCTCGACGCGGAAGAGGAACTTCGGGGAGCAGAGTAGCGCTACGATGCAGCGTTGGAGGCCCGCCTCCCATTTGCGGCCGGCGGCCACGGTGTCGGTGACGACGCGCGTCATCGTCTCCAGCTCGCGCGGTGTGGGCGGGCGGCGGTAGCCGCGGGTGAGCAGGCGCGTGAGAACGAGGCGGGTGCGTTCGGCCTCCGGTTTGCCCGCCAAGTCCGCGAGCATCGCCGCCTGAAAGGGTGTGCGCGTGTCCAGCGGACCTTCGCTCCAGATATTTTCGATGAAGAGGCGCGGCGGGTCTTCGCCTTCCGGCGGCCGCACAATGGCGACGCCCGCGCGGTTGACGCCGGGCACGCGGTCGAGCCGGAACTCGATGGTCTGTGGTTTGCCGGCGCGGGCGGTGATTTCATAGGTCTTGAGAATCTTGAGCGGCTTCATGGTGGACAGCGCGAGACCCATGAGCGGCGAAATTTCGTCGTCGGAAGATTTCTCCGCCAAGCCGGTGCCTTGGAGGAACAGCGCGACTTTCACCGGCGAGGGACCGCGCGGTTCGGCGTAGAGGGTCGCGCGCAGCAGGAGCTCGCCGTCGGCGGTCAGCTTGAGGTAATCGCCCGCACCGGCGAAGGGGCCGGTGAGGGTGGCGTTGGTGCCCTTCGGATCCATCACGCGGAAGCGGTCCTGCGGCGTCTTGTCGTGGTTGGGTTGCAGGAAACGACCTGCGAGGTAACGCACGCCGGGCTTGGGCGGGTCCGGCAGGATGACACGCGCGGCGATGGACTCGGCGGCCTCGAGGTAGCGTTCGAGGTGCAGCGGCGAAAGCGTGAGCACGTCGCCGATGTTGTCGAAGCCGTGGCCGATGTCGTCGGCGGGAAAATTCTCCGTGGGGTCGAAGTCCACCATGAGCAAGTCGCGCACGGTGTTGCGATACTCGGTGCGGTTGAGGCGGCGGATGGTGACGTGACCGGGATCGGGCGGGGATTTCTTCTCGGCGAGTGTGAAGGCGTTCTCGATGGCGGAGTTGAAGTTCGCGAGTTCCTGCGGCGTGGGCTGCGGCTTCTTCTTGGGCGGCATCTCACCGGAGTTGACCTGCTGGAGCACGCTCTTCCAGTGCTTCTGCTCCTTGAGGATGTTCGCGTCGTCCTTGAACTTGGTCAGGTCCAGCTCAGCCTTCTTGGTCTTCTCGCCGTGGCACTCGTAGCAGTGCTTCTTGAGGAAGGGCAGGGCGGTGTTTTTGAAGTCGGGCGCGGCGGCGGAAACCGCCGTGACGCACGCGGACAAAACCGCCGCGACCCAAGCCGCGCGGTGGTGGACAGACGGAGGACCAACGAACATGGGAAAGCGGACGGCATCGGAGGGAGGCTATTCAGCAGCGCGACAAGTCCGCCGGAATGCGGTCGGAACAGGCTGTCTGGGACGTAGGTAAAGCCGGGAGACGGAGCCTCAGCCTACAGTGAAAACCCGGTTTGACGGAAGCTCTTCAAGTTCGTAAATACATTGTCGTGACACCGCAAGGTCAATGGACATACAGCGCGAACCGGATGGTTTATGGACTTCGATTGGAATAACCCTTCGTTCACGCCGGCTGGTGAGCTGACGCTCCAGGACGTGGAAGAGTCCTTCGAGGATGCTTTCGTGGTGCGGTTGCTGCCGGACTCGGCGCGGTTCGCCGGGCAGGCGCGGTATTTCAACTTGGGCCGCTCGGCGCGCGGGGTGGGCGTGTTCAGTTTGTATCGGACGAACGGGAAGCAGGTGCGGGTGATCTATGCGCGCGAGTTCCTGCAGGAAGAGCAGTTCTTCTATAAGCGGCGCGTGACGCAGTTGCTGGATCAACGTGATTGAGCATGACGGCGATTTCCAACTGGGATGCGGTGCCGGCCTTTCAGAGCGAGGTCGAGGAAGCGGACTATTGGAAGGAACACCGGCTGGAGCTGCGGTTGATGGACGCGGCGGTGGTCGCGGGCGCGGAGTCCACGGAGTCGGTGACGGTGACGCTGCGGATGGATCCGCGGATGCTCTCGCGCATCAAGCGCCTCGCGCGGTCACGCTATCTGAACTACCAGAGCATGGTGAAGCAGTGGTTGAGCGAACGGATGGAACAGGAAATTCGGGATCGAGGGACTAAATGAAAATGAGCGCGAAGCAAAACAGTCTGGGCGGGCGTGGCGTGGCGGCGTTCACGCTTGTGGAACTACTCGTGGTCATCGGGATCATCGGCCTCGTGGCGTCGCTCGTGGTCGTGGGCATCGGACAGGTTAAATACAAGAAGTGGGAAAGCGGGACCCGGGCGCAATTGGCCAAATACGAACTGGCCATTGAAAGCTACAAGTCCGCGTATGGCTCCTATCCGCCGGACAATCCCGCCACGGCGGCGGCCATGCCGTATTGGAATCCACTCGCCTACGAACTGGGCGGCGTGCGCCGCGCCGGGGCCAACTTCACCTC
>JBJTAU010000148.1:0-5158 GCA_046090965.1 Limisphaerales bacterium
GCTGAACCGCGGCGCGTCAGCGACGTGCTCGCCGCGCGGCTGGCCGAGTATGACGGGCCCGCCGACCGCAGCCGTGCGGACCTCTTCGCGCTTCTCGAAAAGCTCCGTGCCGCCGGCCTGATCGTAGTGCAGCACGCCGCCCCGGCATGATTCCGCGTTACGCCCTCTACGGCCTCAGTCTGGCGACCGATCTGCCGCTGAAGGCTCCGGCCGTCCAATCTTCGACTCCCTCCGACCTCACCATCCTGCGCGGCGCTGATCTGCCCGCCGAGCACCCCGCCCCGGCCGGTGAAGTCTGGGCCGCCGCCGACTTCGGCAACGGCGTGGCGGTGCGATTGACGCAGACCGCTGCCGGCTGGTCTCTGCTGTATCCCAATACCGCCGAAGTGTGCTTCTCGACCGACCTCTCCCAGGCCAGCATCCATGCGGCTTCAGGGAAAGCCGGTCTTCTGCCGCTACTGCTCGCCTCCAGCGTCCCCACCTGGTGGCTGAACCTGCGCGGCGAGTCCGTGCTCCACGCCAGCGCCGTGGCGCGCGACGGCCGCGCTCTTGCCTTCATCGGCGCCTCGGGCATGGGCAAGTCCACCCTCGCCACGCTCCTCTGCGCCGACGGGGCCGCCTTGATCACCGACGACGCCCTGCGTTTGGAGCCAGCGCCCGAAGGCTACCGCTGTCACTTCGGCCCGGGCGAACTGCGCCTGCGGCCCGGGGCTGCGAGCTTGGCCGGCCACTTCGCGTCGGACTGCGCTACTGTGTCCGCAGACGGCCGCACCACCTTGCGACCGGCGACGCGGGAGAAGGAATTGCCCCGGCTGGCCGCGCTCGTCGTCCCGCAACCTTCACGCGAGGCCACCGCCCTCCGCTGCGAGCGCCAGTCCCTCGTCCAAGCTGGCTTCCTGCTCAACAGCTACACCCGCGCCATCGGCTGGCGGGTGGAAGGCCCGCTGCGCCGGCAGTTCGCGTTTCTCAGCGAACTGGCCCGCCGGGTGCCGGTGGTGAAGCTCACCGTGCCGTGGGGCCCGCCGTTCGCGCCGGAGCTTCCCAGCCAGATCTGGCAACAACTGGCGACACAAGGCATTTGAATTTGCCCGGAGTAACGATGGCCCCGGCCCTAACAGTCAAACGCAGACGTCGAGGCTTCTGGTTTGTGCTGTTGCTGCTGCTTGCCGCGTTGCTCGAACTCGTCGCTTGGCTCGGCTGTCAGGCGCTCACGGCGCGCGGCATCTTCTACCGGCCCCGGCCCGACGCGGACTTCGCTGGCTATCACAACCGTCGGCATCCGGTGCTCGGCTGGCCTGCGGGCGACCGCTTCATCCCCCGGCGCGCTCCCGAATCTGAGCGGCGGGCGGACCAGCCTGCTCTGGTCTCACTCTATGGCGAGTCGTTCACCTTCGGAGCAGAAGTCAACGATGACGTAGCGTGGGGCAACATTCTGGCCGCCCGGCTGGACGCGCGCGTGGACAACTTCGGCGTGGGCGGCTATGGCACCGACCAGGCCCTGCTCCGTCACCAGCTCAACACCAACGACCACGCCCGCGTGGTGGTGCTGGGAATTGTGACAGAAAACCTGATGCGCAACGTGAACCAATACCGCGACTTGCTCTACGCCAGCGGCGGGCTGGGCTTCAAACCGCGCTTCATGCTGAATGCGACCAACGGCTTGGAGTTGGTGCCCCTCTTTACGCCGGGCGCGGCGGACTTCCCCGCCTTCACGCGTGAACCCGGCCGTCACCTGGCGCACGAGTTCTTCACGCCCGATGGTGGGCGCGGCGTGGGCACGGCCAATTTTCCATTCATCCTAAGCCTGACCTGCGGCGTCCGCCACTTCTCGGCCGGCCCGCGCTGGCGCGGCGAACCGTGGCACGCGGATTTCTACCGGGCCGACCACCCCTCCCGAGCGCTGGCGCTCACCGTGGCACTGGCGCGTGAGTTTCAACGCCAATGCCGCGAACGCGGCCAGTCAGCGCTCATCCTGCTGCTGCCCACCGGGCGCGACCTCCAGTGCTTCCGGCGGCACAGCCGGTGGGTTCATACCCCGCTGGTTGAAGCATTGCGCCAGGAGGAGCACGTCCTAGACATGGCCGTGGCATTTGCCCGCGAGGTTCCGCCGGAGCGCTACGAAACCCTCTACATCACTCCGGCCCGCCACCTGAACGCGGCCGGCAACGCCTTGCTCGCCAACTTGGTGGCGGAGCGGATCCGGCAGCTCACGGGCTTCCGGCCAGAGCCTTAGGGAGGCACTGAGCAAAGCATGAACCACAAGAGGCACAGAGAGCACAGAGATTGAGCCACGGATGAAACACGGATGGACCACAGACAAATCCGATTCCCAATCCGTGTTTGCTCCGTGTTTCATCTGTGGCTGGAAAATGTCTTTTCTGTGTCCTCTGTGCCTCTGCGGTTAAATCAGCGCTTCCCCGAGCTGGCCGCCACGTAGTAGCCCACCCGTTGCGCCGTCGCTGCGGAAAACCGGATTGGAAATGGTCAGCGCCTGCCGCACACTGTCTGGCGTCGCGCACGCGCCGGCCAAAATCAGCATGCCCAGCACCGATTCCCGTAAAGCACCCGAAGTGTTGCGTTTGTGCTCCATCCCATGACCCTGCCCCCGCAATGCAACCTGTTCGCCGTCCGCAGTGAAGACCCGGATTTTCTTGTCGCGATGGAGCGGAACCTGCAAACGCACGGGTTTGCCCGCACATGGCGGCCGACAAACAATTGGCTTGTTGCGTTTGCTCCCCTGCCGGGCGGACAGCCCGACAGTCAGGACGTTCTAAACGCTGGCCTAGCGTTCGCAGAAGGCCGAAACGAAATTACGGGCACCCTGACTTCACCCTCACATGAGGCGCTTTCACAAATCGCTCGATTGGCCGATGATCAGCCTGCCTCGCTTTACCAGCTCTCAGGCAATTTCAGTTTTCTTCGCTTTCGCCGGGATGGTGGAGTCACCTTGGTTCGCTCGTGCTCCGGGAGAGTGCCGATCTACTGGTGGTCAAAGTCGAGCCGGTTGGTTCTCGCTACGCGGCTGCACTTTCTCCCGCAGTTGCTACCGGATTCGTTCACACTGGATCCCTTCACGAATGCCGTTTGGACAAATGGTCATTGTCTTTTCCCCGACGGTCGGACGTTTCTAACCGACGTGCGATGCATCGAGCGCGGTGGTTATGCAAGTTTCGGTAGCAGAGCTACGACCCCGCTGACAGGCATCTACTGGCCGCAGATGCCGTCAGGGTCGCCCACGGTTTCACCGGCCGACCGACCCGCTAGATTGCGTGACCTGTTGACTAATGCTGTCCGTAGAGACTTGCACCCTGAAGGCGGCAATCTTTTAACCCTAAGCGGCGGATTGGACTCCTGCTGCCTAGCCGTAGTAGCCAGTCGGTTGGCCAACCGGCGGATTGCTACGTGGAGTTCTCTACCGGAAAAAGGCCTCGACTACGAAAACGAGAAGACATTTATTAGCCCACTGGCAGAACTTTGCGAGTTTGAGCGCTCATGGGAAGTTCGCGTTGTTTTGGAGCAGCGTGCGGAGCGCTTGGAGATGGCTCCGCCAATAGTTTTTCAGGTGATGCACCCTGCGCTTTGCGATCTCCCCCGCATAAACTCTGAATGGCCGGTGCGGGTGCTAATCGGTGGTGAGTTTGCCGACGAAGTCTGCGGCTCATTTTGCACTGTCCCTGATTGGATGCGCAAAGCTTCTATCGCGCAATTAGCGCAGTCGGTCGCACGAGGTGATTCTTCCGCAAGGGATGTCGCCCGATGGCTGAAGCACCGCTGGCTTAACCTCACCGGACACCCACTTGTGCCATTACCCCTTGAGCTACCCTCTTTGATCCGCCCGGAATTGCGCGCGGAATATGCCGAGTGGCGTGAGCGTGAACAACGGCGTGCTGCAGAAGATTCTGGCGATTGGCGCTATCTTCGCCTGCGGTTGCGGCACGAAGAGTTTCCCGCGATGAATTGGGAGGCGTGTAGTGCTTTGGGCATCCGCCGATCCCTGCCATTTATGGATCGGGAAGTCATAGAATTGGCCTTTCACTGCCACCCGACGGAACTCATCCGACCTGGAAACAAGAAACTGCTCAAAGCCGCCATGGAGGGCCATGTCCCTCCCCACACACTCCACCAACCGCACAAGCGCGACTGGGGGCTACGATCGAGAGCTGAAGCGTTGCGGCTGCCTTGGCAAATACCGCTGCCAGCGACGTTAGCCCCTATCATTCAACCAGATTGGCTACCGACCCCTCCGAAAACAGTGTCCTATCGTGAAAAATCTGCCTTGACTCAGCTTGTAACAATCGCCAAAACACTTCGTGCTGTTGGGAATCAGTGCTGAATTTATGAAAACTGAAAAGCAAACTTACACAAGCCCGGAGCTGACTGAACTTGGCGATGTCGAGGCACTCACTTTGGGTGATGATGCGGGCGGCACTGACGGTGCTGGTGCTAGCCTCTAGCACCGGACAAGCACATTTTTCCGCAAGGCCCACACGCGTTGAGCGCTGTGGGTTTTTTTGTTACGTGGTGCTTCTTGCTCACTCCCCCGAGCTTCACTCCCGCAGCCGTCGCCACGCCCACAACACCGGGCTGGCCGGATAATACAGCCAGAACCACCGGTCCGGCAGCGGCCACAGCTTCCAGTTCTGTGGAGAGAGCAGGCGCGGCTGCACGAGGCTTGCCCTTCCCCGCCACGTTTCCTGTAGCCGGAACGCGTAGAGCGTGTCCCGGAACACCGGCCCCAAGCCGATCGGCCGCACTTCGGGCTGGCTGATTCGCCGCCGCGCCTCGGCCAGCAGCGGGCCGTTCGCATCCGCTCGCGCGAGCGGCTCGCGCAAGTCATCAGGCGGCGCGACCCCGAGGAGCTGTCCCGCCAGCGCGACGCCCTGCAACAGCGGCCGCGTCAGGCGCAGCCGGCCCGCCGCCGCCCACAGTCCCGGCCCGACAGCCGGCAGCAGGAGCGCGATGTCCAGCAGCCAGAAGAGCGAAGCCCAGCCGTGCCGCGCGCCGTGCGCGAAGAGGTAGAGCGCATTCACGTCGCCGGGGAGCGTGGGCAGCGGCTGGCACGCCACGTCCAGCGTGCCGCGCGCTCGCCACAGCTCCTCGAACGTCAGCGCCGGCAGGCCTTCGAGCCGCCATTGCAGTTCCACCGTGATGCCGCGTC
>JBJTAU010000149.1:0-3309 GCA_046090965.1 Limisphaerales bacterium
ACCGTGCCCTCCACGAGGTCGTGCAGGTCGAATTCAATTTTCTCTAGCGCGATGCGCCCCGCCTCAATTTTGGAAAAGTCGAGGATGTCGTTGATGATGTGCAGCAGGGCGTAGGCGCTGGAGTGGACCGTCTCGGCGAACTCGCGCTGCTGCGGGGCGTGTTCGGTGTCGAGCAGCAGTTCGATCATGCCCACGACGCCGTTCATCGGCGTGCGAATCTCGTGGCTCATGGCCGCGAGGAACTGCGACTTGAGCCGCGTGGATTCGAGCGCGGCGTCGCGCGCCTGCTGGAGCTCGCGCTCGGCGCGCTTGATTTCCGTGATGTCACGCGAGATGCCGATGATGCCCTGAATGAAGCCAGCCCGGTTGCGCAGCGGCACCTTCGTGACCGACGCCCAGATTTCGGAACCATCCGTGGCGAACTGGCGCTCGACCTTGTTGATCAGCGGCGTGCTGGTCAGCAGGATGCGCTGCTCGGCGGCGAAGAACTCGCGGGCCAGCTCGGGGGGATGAAAATCGAAGTCCGTCTTCCCGACGACCTCGGCGGGATCCTTGAGTCCGAGCCGCTTCGCCATCGCGAGACTGGCTTGGAGGAAGCGGGACTCGGTGTCCTTGAAGTAAATTCGGTCGGGCACGTTGTCGATCAGCGCGCGTAGCAGGTCGCGCTCGAAGGCGAGCTGCTCCTCGATGCGCTTGCGCTCGGTCACGTCCCAGAAAATGCCCTGGATGCCCAGCGCGTTGCCCTCGCGGTCGTAGAGCGGCGTCTTGACGACCTGCACGTAGGTCTTGCCGCGCTCGGGCGTGAAATGCGCCTCGACCGCCTCGAAGGGCTTGCGGGATTCGAGAATGCGCTCGTCGTCCCGCTGGTATTTCTCCGCGAGATGGGCCGGGAACAGCTCGAAGTCCGTCTTGCCGATGAGTTCCTCGCGGGATCGGCCCGCCTCCTGGCAGAAGCGCTGATTCACGAACGTGAACCGGCAGGCGGCGTCCTTGCGGAACATGGTTTGCGGCAGGTTGTCCACCAACGAGTGGTAGAGGAACTCCGATTCGCGCAGGGCCGCCTCAGCCTGCTTGCGCGCGGTGAGGTCGTGGAAAACGGTCAGCACGAGCGGGTCTTCGCCAGCCACCTCGACGAACGAAATCGAAAGCTCCACATCCACCATGCGCCCATCGCGCAGCGCGATGCGCCGCTCCAGGTGCTCGGCGATGCTCCGGGTTGCGTATTCCTTGCGGAACCGGGCCAGCCGGGCCTGGGCATCCTCGCCCTGATCGTAGTGCTCCGTGTAAGGCCGCCCGAGCAACTCGGTCTCCGTCAGGCCCACGAGGCGGCAGAAGGCCGGGTTGACCGCGCGCGTGATGCCCTCCCGATCGATCAACCGCATGCCATCCACCGAGCGTTCCCAGATCGAGCGGAACCTGCCTTCGGAGTTGCGGAGCCGCTCCTCGTTGCGGCGGTTCTCCGTCACATCGTGGAGGATGCTCAGGATCAGCGGGTCCTGTCCGTCGATCTCCACGAACGAATTCGAGAGCTCGAGGATGGCGTGGCGGCCATTGCGGAAAACCACGTTGCGATCCAAATGCTCCGGGATGGTGCGCCGCTGATAACCTTCGCGGTAAAGCCCGTGAAGGCGGCGCACCTCTTCCGAATCCGCGTAGCTCACCGTGTAGCACTGGCCGACCAAGTCCGCCTCGCTCATGCCCACGATGTGGCAATAGGCCGGGTTCACTGCGCGGAGTGTGCCGTCCTTGTCTGTGAGCCGCATGCCATCGGCGGACTTTTCCCAAATGGAACGGAAGCGCCGCTCGGCCTCCTGCACGGCGAGCTCGGCGCGCTTGCGTTCGGAGATGTCCTCGACGGTGCCTTCGTAGTAGCGGACGTTCCCGGCCGCATCGCGCACCGCGCGGGCGTTCTCCGCGATCCAGATGATCTCGCCGCGCGCGTTGTAAACCTGCGACTCGAAGTTCTGGATGAGGTCCTTCTCGCGCATCTGGCGCACGAATTCCTCGCGCCGCGCCGGGTCCACGTAGAGCTGCCGCGACACATCGCTCAACGCCGTGACCAATTCCTCCGGCGTGGCGAAGCCGTAGATCTTCGCCAGCATCGGATTCGCCGAAAGGAACTTGCCGTCGGGCGTGGTTTGGAAGATGCCATCCGTGGCGTTCTCGTAGATCCCGCGGAACATCGCCTCCGTGAACCGCAGTGCATCTTCGGTCTCCTGATGCTTCTTGATGGCGCTCTCTAAGTCCGCGACGTGCCGCCGCACTTCGAGCTGCGTGAGCACCTGTCGCGAGAGCCGTTGCAACGCCAGCGCCTGCTGACCCGTCAGCCCGCGCGTCACGCGGTCCATCACGCACAACGCGCCGACGCAATGACCTTCCGGAGTGACGAGCGGTTGCCCCGCATAGAAGCGCACGGGCGGCGAGCCCTTCACCAGCGGGTGCTCGCGGAACCGTTCGTCCGCCAGCGTGTCGCGCACCACGAGCGTGACGTTCGATTGCGCCGTGTGCGCCGCGAACGAGGCTTCCCGCGGCACCTCCACGGTCTGGACACCGGTCTTCGCCTTGAACCACACGCGTTGCTCATCCAGCAGGCACACGGCGGCGATGGGCGTGTTGCACAACTGCGCGGCCAGCTGCACGAGGTCGTCGAAGGCCGGCTCCGGCGGCGTGTCGAGAATGTGGTAACGCTGGAGCGCCTCGAGTTGTTTGGCTTCCGCGTCGTTCATGGGTGGTGACCGCCCGGCTAAAATCCCGGCCAGCGCGCGGCTTGGCAAGCGCCGACTTGTGCTGGCAACCGCGCCGCGAGGCATTCCATCGTTCCAATTTTCGCCAACGCGTGGTTCACTCCGCGCACCAAACCTATGGCCAAGATCAAATTCGGAACCGACGGCTGGCGCGCCGTCATTGCGGAGGATTTCACCTTCGAGAACCTCAGCCGCGTCGCGCAAGCCACCGCCTCCTACTGGAACGCCCACCCCGTCGCCGGCACGGTGAAGAAAGCCGTCGTGGGCTACGACCGCCGCTTCCTCTCGGATCAATTCGCGCAGCGCACCGCTGAGATTCTCGCCGCCAACGGCTTCGCCGTCACCCTCACCAACACGCCCACGCCCACGCCCGCCGTGTCGTGGACCGTGAAGCAACAGCGCGGCATCGGCGGGGTGATGCTCACCGCCAGCCACAATCCGGCGATCTTCAACGGCTTCAAGCTCAAGGCCCACTTCGGCGGTTCCGCGCCGCCCGAGGTTTGCTCTGCCGTCGAGGCGCTGCTCGACGCGGAGCCGGTGAAATCCGTCCCCTTCGCCGACGCCG
>JBJTAU010000150.1:0-11747 GCA_046090965.1 Limisphaerales bacterium
CTCAAGTTTAACTTTCCGAAGGGCGGTGCGCCGGAAACCGTCAATAAGTGAGCCGATCATGAAACACGCCTTCACCTTCGCTGCGTTCGCCCTCGCTGGCTGCCTCCTCGCCACCGCTGCCGAACCCGTCAAACCCGCGAAGAAGGAACTGCGTGGCGCGCCGATTCAGACGCTCGCGCCCGTCGCACCGACCAATGCCGTCCCGCCTGCGGCTGACGCCAAGGCCGCCGCGCCCGGAGCCGTGCAAAAGGATGGCGAGTTCCTCATCGTCGGCTTCGACCGGTTGGCGGCGTTCAACTACGACATCCCCGACGAGGCTCCCGCCGCGACGAACGCGCCCGCCAAGACGGCCACGCCGCCGAAGGACCAGATTCCCGCCGCCGTGAAAGCCTTCGACAAGCAGCGCGTCGCGCTCAAGGGCTTCATGCTCCCGCTCAAGGTTGAGGGCGGCCTCATCACCGAGCTGCTCATCATGCGCGACCAGTCCATGTGCTGCTACGGCACCGTGCCCAAGATCAACGAGTGGGTGAGCGTGAAGATGACCGGCAAAGGTGTGAAGCCCATCATGGACCAGGCCGTGACCCTCTACGGCAAGCTGCACGTCGGCGAAATCCGCGAGAACGGCTACCTCGTCGGCATCTACCAGATGGACGGCGAAAAGGTCGCCGGCCCGCTGGACCTGTGAGCCGCTGCGCCCGCAGCGGTGATGCAAGGTGATTGAAGGTTGAAACTGCCGGGGTGCTTCCCTAGCCTCGCGCCCAAGTCGGCCCCCGGGCCGGCAAAATTCTACTGTTCACTACGATGAAAGCTCGCTTCACGCGTCGCCATGCCCTCGCGGCACTCGCCATTTCCACCGGTCTCACCCTCGCCGCATGCAAGAAGCCCGATGAACCTGCGCCAGCGCCCGGGAAGGGTGGTGTCCCGAAAGCCAGCAGCGGCGAAGTCATCAAGGTCGGCGAGTTCGCCTCCATGACGGGCAAGGAAGCCACCTTTGGCCAGTCGTCGCACAAGGGCACGCTGCTCGCCATCGAGGAACTCAACGCTGCCGGCGGCGTGCTCGGCCGGAAGTTCGAGCTCATCACCGAGGACACGCAATCCAAGCAAGGCGAGTCCGCCAGCGTCGTCCGCAAGCTCGTCTCGCGCGATAAGGCCATCGCCATCCTTGGCGAGGTCGCGTCGGGCCGTTCACTCGAGGCCGCGCCCATCTGCCAGAACTCCAAGGTGCCCCTGAGTTCGCCCAGCTCGACGAACCCGAAAGTCACCGAGGTCGGCGACTTCGTCTTCCGCGTCTGCTTCATTGACCCCTTCCAAGGCACGGTGATGGCGCTCTTCGCGAAGAACACGCTCAAGGCCAAAAGCGTCGCCGTGCTCACGGACGCCGCGGCTCCTTACAGCGTCGGCCTCGCAACATTTTTCAAGGAGAAGTTCATAGCGGACGGCGGGAAGATTGCCGTGGAGCAGAAATTCAGTAGTGGCGACAAGGATTTCAAAGCCCAGCTCACTGCCATCAAGGCCGCGAACCCGGACGCCATCTTCGCGCCGTGCTATTACACCGAGGCCGGCCTCATCACGCAGCAGGCGCGGCAGCTCGGCATCAACCTGCCCATCTTCGGCGGCGACGGCTGGGAAGCGCCCGAGCTGCTCACCATCGGCGGCAAGGCGATGGACGGCACGTTCTACTCCACGCACTACTCGCCCGAGGACAAAGCCGAGATGGTCCAGACCTTCGTGAAGAAGTTCAAAGCCCGTTGGAACAATGAAGTCCCCGATGCGATGGCCGCGCTCGGCTACGATTCCGCGCTCGTCCTCGCCGACGCCAGCAAGCGCGCTGGCGGCACCGACGGCCAGAAGCTCCGCGATGCCCTCGCCGCCACGAAGGACTTCGTCGGCATCACCGGCAAGACCACCCTCGACGCGAAGCGCAACGCCACCAAGCCCGCTGTAATCATCGAAGTGAAGGACGGAAAGTTCGTTTACAAGGAAACCGTCAATCCCTGACCGCGCGCAGGCAGTGCTGCGGGACCTCGATGACCGAATTCGCCCAACAGCTCATCAATGGCCTGTCGCTCGGTGCGATCTACGCGCTCATCGCGCTGGGCTACACGATGGTTTACGGCGTGCTGCGCTTCATCAACTTCGCACATAGCGACGTGTTCATGGTCGGGGCGTTCGCGGGGTTTTACATCGGACGTGGGATGCCGAAGGAGTCCTTCGCCACGGGCTTTCTCGCGCTGACGGGCGCGATGGTGGTTTGCGCTGCGCTCGGCGTGACCATCGAGCGGCTCGCTTACCGGCCGCTGCGCAACCGCTCCAAGCTCACCGTGCTCATCACGGCCATCGGCGTCTCGCTTCTGCTGGAGAACCTCGGGCAATTCGTCTTCGGCGCGGCCCCAAAAGCTTTCCCAACGCTCTTCCCGGTCCACACGTTCAATGTCGCCGGCCTCGTGGTCTCCTCGAACCAGCTTGTCGTCTTCGCTGTCGCGCTCGCGCTGCTCGGCGCGCTGCAATACATCGTGCTGCGGACGAAGGTCGGCACCGCGATGCGCGCCGTCTCCTTCAACCAGCAGGCCGCCGCGCTCGTGGGCATCAACAACGACCGAATCATCTCCTTCACCTTCGCGCTCGGCTCGGCGCTGGCGGCGGCGGGCGGCATCCTTTACTCGCTGAACTACCAGGCCATCGAACCGCTCATGGGCGTGCTGCCGGGCTTGTAGGCGTTCGTCGCGGCGGTGCTCGGCGGCATCGGCAATATCCCCGGCGCGGCACTCGGCGGCCTGCTGCTCGGCGTGGTCGAGACCTTCGTGAACGGCAGCCGCTTCAGCACCTTCACCGACGCCATCGCGTTAGTGATTCTGATCAGCATCCTGCTCTTCCGCCCGGCAGGCTTGCTGGGAAAACTCCAAGTCGAGAAAGTCTGAACAAATGTCGAATTGCGAATTGCGAATTGCGAATGCGTCCGCTCAAGCCGATTGGGCGACGGAGCGCCGTCATTCCGCATTCCCCATTCCGCATTCCGCATTTCCGAGATGATCCCGCGTTCCCAAGTCGTCCTCGCCGCCGCGCTCATCCTCGCGGGCATTGTGAGCGCGTGTTCCTCGCAGCTTGATCCCTACTTCGCGCTCATCTTCTCGAACATCGGCATCAACGTCATCCTGGCCGTCAGCCTGAACCTCATCAACGGCTACACCGGACAATTCTCGCTCGGGCACGCGGGCTTCATGGCGGTCGGCGCTTACACGGCGGCGGCCATTACCATGTTCGGCGCGCCGAAGTTCGCGCCCGGCCTCACGCAAGGCGCGGGCATCCATGCGCTCTTCCCACTCGCGCTCGTGGGCGGCGGGCTCGCGGCCGCGTTGGCGGGCGTGCTCGTGGGCGCGCCCTCGCTTCGGCTCAAGGGCGACTACCTCGCCATCGTGACGCTGGGCTTCGGCGAGATTATCCGCGTCATCTTTCGCAACGTGGACTCGCTCGGCGGTGCGCTGGGGCTGAACGGCATTCCCGCCTACACGAATCTGTTTTGGGTCTATGCCTTCGCCGCGCTGACGGTTTATGTCGTCGTGAGCATGGTGAACTCCACTTACGGCCTCGGCTTCCTCGCCGTGCATGATGACGAAATCGCCGCCGAGGCGATGGGCATCAACACCACGCGCTACAAGATCACCGCCTTCGTCGTCGGCGCATTTTTCGCCGGCGTGGCGGGCGGACTCTACGGCCACTCCATCCTGACCATCGCGCCGACGGGCTTCGACTTCATGCGCTCGATCGAGATCGTGGTGATGGTCATCCTCGGCGGCATGGGCAACACCACCGGCGTAATCATCGCCGCCGTGCTGCTGACCTTGCTGCCGGAAGCGCTGCGGATGGTCGCTGGGGTGCGCGTGGAACTGCCCTTCGCCGCACCCTTCAACAACCTCAAGTGGATCGCCGACACGCGGATGATCATCTACTCGCTGCTGGTGATCGTGCTGATGCTCGCCCGCCCGCAAGGACTGTTCTCCTGGACGAACCGCAGCCGCGCGACGAAGCCGAAGATCTGACGGTCACTCCGGCCCCACCGGCTTCGGGGGCGGGACAGGCGCGGGCGGCTGAAGGCTGGCGGTCTTGATCAGGCGGCAGAACTCCTTCTTGGTGACTTGCTGCACTTTGCCCTCCTTGCCTGCTGGGCGGCTCGACGTTTTGAATTCCACCGCCAGCCGTTCCAACCGGGTGATGCGGATGGAGTGGTCGCCGAGGTGCCAGATCTGGCCCTGCTGAAGTTTGAGTGGTTTCGCCATGCGGTGAGCAGTTGGAATGGGTTGCGTTCGTCGAGCCGCACGGTCAGCAGATGTGCGCGCCCTGCGTCTCGACATACACCGCGTAGAGACTTGAGCTGGCGGCCATGAAAAGGCGGTTCCGCTTCGTGCCGCCGAAGCACAGGTTCGCGCAAATCTCCGGCAGCAGAATCATCCCGATGCGTTCGCCCTCGGGCGTGAAGCAATGCGCGCCGTCGAAGCCATCGCCCGCCCAACCCGCGCCCGCCCAGATGTTGCCCTCCACGTCGCAGCGGATGCCGTCGGCCCCGCCCTTCTTGTCGCCGAGCGCCATGGTGCAAGCGGTGCGTTTGCCCTTCAGCTTCACGCCGTCCACCACGTCCCACGCGAAGACGTTGCCGTGCGCGATGTAGAGCTTCTTGTAGTCCGGCGAGAAGCAGATGCCGTTGGGCTTGCCGAGTTCGTCGCTCACCATGGCGAGCTTGCCGGACTTCGGGTCCACGCGATAGACGGCTTCCTTGATTTCGAGCGGCCCCTTGTTGCCCTCGTAATTCATCATGCTGCCGTAGCCGGGGTCGGTGAACCAGATGCCACCGTCGGGATGCACCACGATGTCATTGGGCGCGTTGAGGCGCTTGCCGTTGAATGAGTCGGCGATGACGGTGACCGAGCCGTTGTGCTCGTAGCGGACCACGCGGCGGTTGCCGTGCTCGCAGGCAAGCTGGCGGCCCTCGAAGTCGAAGGTGTTGCCGTTGCTGTTGCCAGTGGGCGAACGGAACGTGCTCACGTGCCCATCCTCCTCCAGCCAGCGGAACTGGCGGTTGTTCGGGATGTCGCTCCACACGACGTAGCGGCCCACGCCGTTCCATGCGCAACCCTCGGCCCAGAGCATCGTCGGATTGTGATAGAGCCGCTGGATGGGCGTGTTGCCGAGCTTGGCCTTGAAACGCTTGTCGAGCGACACGATGTCGGGGTCGGGATAACGCGTCGGGTTCACGCCCGTCCAATCACGCGGCGTGGCGGCGGTGGCGAGCGAAGCAGAGGCGGCAACGGCGGAACCGAGGAAGGCGCGGCGGCTCAAGTCAGTGGCAGAGGACATGGCCGCAGTGTCTCGCGGTGGAGGGGAAATGCAAACTCGGAGTCTCTCGGAGTCGCGAGCCCAACGCCGACCTTACCTCGGCGCCGCAATGAAGCTCGCCACCGGCTTCCCATCCTCCCAGTTCCACACGCGCACCTCGCCGTTGTGCGCGCCGCTGGCGAGCCACTTGCCGGGCGCGTGCGCGGTGAGGGCATAGACGCGGTCGCCGTGGCCGGAGAGGGCGCGGACGAGGGAACGGTCGTCGAGCTTGTGCTGGCGCACCTGCGCGTCGGCACCGCAACTGAAAACCTGCCCGTCCGTCAGCAGCACGCGGAACAGCTCGCCTTCCGCGCCGGAGATTTTGCCGCCCTTCTTCGCGTCCTTCGCGGCCCAGTAGTGAACGTCCTTGTCGCGCCCGCAGGAATAGACGGTCTTGCCATCCTCGGTGAAGGCGACGCCGGAGACGGGTGCTTCGTGGCCCATGTAGCTGGCTTCCAGATCGCCGGTGTCGAGGTTGAAGACGCGCGCGGTGCGGTCGCGGCTGGCGCTGGCGAGGTGCTTTCCATCGGGGCTGAAGGCCAGCCCGAGCACCCAGTCGGCGTGCTGTTGGAGGAGGCGGAGTTCCTTGCCGTCCGGCACGGAGAGAATGCGGATGGCGTTGTCCGCGCCGCCGGCAGCGAGGCGGGAGCCGTCCTTGTCGAAGGCCAGCGCCATCACGGTGTCAATGGTCGAGGCCAGGACTTTCGCCACCGCGCCCTTCGCCACGTCCACGAGCGCGATTTCGCCGGACTGGCCGGGTGAACCGCCACCGACGGCGAGCCATTGCCCCGACGGATGCCACGCGAGCGCCTGAATGCGCTGCGGGAGATTCTTCACCCGGCCGAGGAGCTTGCCGGTGGCGGGTTCCCAAAGTGTGACTTCGTGGTAGCCGCTGGCCGCGAGTTGCCTGCCGTCCGGGCTGAACGTCAGTGCCGCAACGGGCACGGGTCGCGCGTAACTGGCCGGCGGATTCGGATGCGGCACGCGCGGGATGAGCGACGCGAGGTGGGCCTTCGCGTCCGGCCCGTCGAACTTCGCGCCCTGCTGAATCCACTTCTCGATGAGCGCAATCTGCGTCTTGGGTAAAGGGTCATCTTTCTGCGGCATCCGGTCGTCCGCATCCGTGGTGACGAGCAGGCGGAACATCTCGCTCTTCGCCGGTTGGCCGGGTGTGACGGGCGCGTCTTTGCTCGCGCCGGGCTTGAGCAGTGATTCGAAGTTGTGGAGCTGGTAGTTTCCCTTCGCCTTCTCCGGCCCGTGGCAGGTGACGCATTTTTTGGCGAGGATCGGCGCGATGTCCTTGGTGAAGCTCACGTCGCCGGGCGCGGCGAAGGCACCGGCCGTCAACGCGCTGACCGCCCAGCCAGCGAAGGCCCAGCGGGTGCCCGTCTGGAACAAGGTGCAACGGCGCGTCATGTGGCCGTGGATTGTGCAAGCGTGTGAGCCCTCCGGCAAGCAGCGCGGCTCTTCCCGTCCGCGCTCGCTTACGCCTTCGGGAGCTGGACGTTTTCCAGGCCCAGCTTGAAGAAGTGCTCCGGCGGCGCGGGTTCGCAGACGTGCCAGCCTTGCACGTAATCCACGCCGATGGTCTTGAGCACTTGCAGCACGCCGGCGTTGACGACGTATTCCGCCACGGTCTGCTTGCCGAGGATGTGCGCGATCTCGTTAATGGACTTCACCAGTGCGCGGTTGATCGGGTCCACGTCCACGGAGCGGATGAAGCTGCCGTCAATCTTGAGCACGTCCACGGGCAGGTCGCGCAGGTAGAGCATCGAGGACGCGCCGGCGCCGAAGTCGTCGAGGGCGAAGCGGCAGCCGAGCTGCTTGATGGCGGTGATGAGCTGACGCGCTTGCACGAGGTTCTGGATCATCGCGGTCTCGGTGATCTCGAAGAGCACGCGGTCAGGCGCGATGCGGGACGCGGCGAGCAGGCGCTCGACGATGATGGGGAGGTTGGCGTTGTTGAGCGTGCGCGCGGAGAGGTTGATGGAGAGCGAGAGTGGTGGATGCGCCGCCAGCAGGTTCATGGACTCGTAGAGCGCGAACTGGTCAATCTGCTGCATGTTGCCGAAGTTCTCGGCGGCGGAGAGAAACTGTCCCGGCATGATGATCTTGCCGTCGGGGTCGCGCAGGCGGACGAGCGCCTCGAAATACGCGCGGCCATCCGCGCGCAACGGCAGGATGGGCTGGAGCCACATTTCCATGCGGCGGTCGCGCAGCGCGTCCTTGATGCGGATGCTCCAGCCGGCCTCGGTGCTGAGTTGCGCGATGGCCTGGTTGTCCGGGCGGAAGACCTCGTGGCCGTTGCGCCCGTGGGTCTTCACGTAGTAACAGGCGGAGTCCGCGTGCGAGAGCGCGTCTTCGGCGGTGACCGCCCCGTCAATGCGCTAGAGCCCGATGCTTGCGGTGCAGCAGAAGGCCTTGCCGCCCTCCCTAAACCGATACTCGTCGAAGAGCTGCACCAGCAGCCGCGCGAACTGCGTGGCGGTCTCCTCGTCCGCGCCGTTGAGCAGCATCGTGAACTCGTCGCCGCCCAGCCGCGCCAGCTCGTCGCCCGGCCGGAGCTGGCCGCGCAACGTGCGCGCGATGTCCACCAGCAGCCGGTCGCCCGCCTGGTGATCGAGCGAGTTGTTGACGACCTTGAAGTTGTCGAGGTCGAGGTAGAGCAGGAAGCTGTGCGCGCCGCGCGCGGCCTTGTCCACGGTGCTTTGCAGGAACTCGAGGAAGAACCGGCGGTTGTGCAGCACGGTCAGCGGGTCGTGGTTGGCGAGGTAGAGCAGGTCTTCCTCCAGCCGCTTGCGCTGCGTGATGTCCGTGAAGAGCAGCACCACGCCGAGAAACGCCCGGTGCTCGTCACGGATGGCATCGGCGCGGCAAAGCGTCGGCGCGAGGCGCTCGCCGGTCGCGCGCATCTCCACCTCGCCGCTCCACGCGCCGCCTTCTTCGCAGGTGCGCCAGATTTCGTCCCAGAGCTCGGGCCGCTGAAAGAGCCGCCGGTGCCGCTCGGACACGCCGAGGTCGGGTGCACCCAAGCCGAAGAATTCCGCGTAAGCCTCGTTCACGTAGGTGACGCGGCCTTCGGGATTCAACATCGCAATCGCATCGCCCGCGGCGTGCACCGCTCGGCTGATGCGCAGCATCTCCTAGTGGGGTCGCTGGAGCTCCTGTTCGACCGCCTGCTCGGAGTCATCGGCGGCAGATTTGCGCTTGAGCGTGGCGATGATGCGCGCCTGGACTTCGAGGAAGTTGAACGGCTTGTTGACGTAGTCCACCGTGCCGAGGTTGAACGCACGGAGCTTGTCTTCCGTGCGCTCGCGGCCGGTGATGACGATGACGGGGATGTGCTTGAGCGCGGCGTCGGCCTTGAGGGCGACCAGCACGTCGAGGCCGTCCCTGTCCGGCAGGCCGAGGTCGAGCAGCACCAGGTCGGGCACTTTGGCGCGCGCCAGCTCCAGCGCCCGCTTGCCTTCGCCGGCGGCATCCGACTCGATACCGTCCGTCTGGAGGGAGATCGCCTGCAAGTCGGCCATCTCCGGCACTGTCCTCGACGATTAAGACTCGCGGCGTGCGCATGATGAACCGTGGCTGCTGACCACGGAGATGATTCCGCGCATGCACTCAAAGTCCAAGCCGAAATGGTTCCGAGCATGCCCCGCCAGGCAGTTAGGCGATGATGCTTGAGCCAGAACGTTCGGTGCGCGGGCACCGGTTCACGGCGTCACCGCGAGCCGCTCCTCCGCCTGCGCGTGGCCCATGAGCACGCCTTGCTCCTTGTAAGTCTTGAGCATGAAGTGCGTGGAAGTGGAGATGACACCCTGAATCGTGGAGAGCTTTTCAGCCACGAACGTGGCGAGAGCTCGCAAGTTGTCACCCTCCAGCACCACGAGCAGGTCGTAGCCGCCGCTCATCAGGTAACACGTCTTCACCTCGTCATACTTGGCGATGCGCTCGGCCAGCCGGTCGAAGCCGCCACCGCGCTCGGGCGTGATCTTCACTTCGATGACCGCGCGCACGACATCGTCGGCCAGCTTCTCCTCGTTCAACACCGTGCGGTAGCCGAGGATGATGCCGTCGGCCTCGAGCGACTTGATCTTCGCGGCGACGTCGGCCTCGGAGAGATTGAGCATGGCCGCGAGCTGCGCGGGCTTCAGTGAGGCGTCGTCACGGAGCAATTTCAGCAGAGTATCCATGCGCAAGGTGTAGCCCGAAGCCGCGCGGCTGCGAAGACTTTTCCCAACCCGTCGTTGTGCGAATGGACGCGCCCCTTCAGCTCAGAATCTCCCGGATGACATGGCCGTGGTCGATCTCCAGCCGCTTGCGGCCGGGGACTTCGAGGCGGCGCAAATCAATTCCCAGCAAGTGGCAAACCGTCGCGTGCAAGTCGGTGACGTAGTGGCCTTCGCCTTGTGCGTGGTAGCCCAGTTCGTCCGTCTCGCCGTGGACCACGCCGCGCTGGATGCCCGCGCCCGCCATCCAGATGGTGAAGCCGTGCGGGTGATGGTCGCGCCCGTCCTTGCCGCCGCCGCGCAACTCCAAGCCCGGCGTGCGCCCGAACTCCGTGCAGAAGACCACGACCGTCTCGTCGAGCAGGCCGCGCTGCTTCAAGTCGTGGAGCAGACCGGCCACTGGCTTGTCCACGCTGGCGCAGAGGCGCGTGTGGTTGTCCTTCAACTTCTGGTGCGAGTCCCACGTCCCGTAGCCGCTCGGATAAACCTGCACGAAGCGCACGCCGCGCTCGACCAGCCGCCGTGCCGCGAGCAGGCGCTGGCCGGCCTGCTTCGTCGCAGCCACGTCGAGGCCGTAGAGCTTCTTCGTCGCCTCGGTCTCCGGCGCGAAGTCCAGCGCCTCGGGCACGGCCATCTGCATGCGGAAGGCCAGCTCGTAAGCCTTGATGCGCGCACGTAACGCGTCGTCCTGCGGATACTCCACGGCGGCGAGGCGGTTCAGCTTGCCGATGAGTTCATACTCCGCTCGCTGCTCCTCGGCGGACTGGCGCGAGTCACGCTGGCCGAAGGGCAGCGGGTTCTTCGGGTCCAGCGTGAGCGGCACGCCCGCGTGCTCCGGGCCGAGGTATAGCGAGTTCACGCTCCAGTGCGTCGTCGAGTTGGTCGGCCCGCCGAGCGCGATGAACTTGGGCAGATTCTCGTTGAGCGTGCCGAGGCCGTAGTGAATCCACGCGCCGAGACTGGGCTGCTGCTCGTCGAGCCGGTGGCGACCCGTGTGGATTTGGTTCTCGGCGAAGTGGTCGTTGTCCGTCGTCCACATGTTCCGCACGAACGCGAGGTCGTCCGCGCACGACGCGAGGTGCGGCCACCAGTCCGTCATCTCCACGCCGCACTGGCCGCGCGGCGCGAAGCCCACCTGCATCGGGTAAATGCTCGGATACACGTCGCGCACGTTGACCTCCTGCGCGGGCACGGAACGGAAGCGCTTGTGGTGCTTGTCGGACGTGAGCGGGTTGGCGAGCGGCGTCTTGTCGAAGGACAGCCCGGCGTATTTGGTCAACGCCGGCTTCGGGTCAAACGTCTCGACGTGGCTGTAGCCGCCGCTGAGGAAAATCCAGATGACCGACTTGGCCTTGGGCGTGAAATGCGGCCTCCCGTCCAGCGGAGAAAACTTCGGCTGGGCCGGTGCCGCCGCCTTTGCCACGCCATCACCGAACAACGTCGCGCCCAAAGCCAGGCCGGTGAAACCCAAGCCGAGGTCGGAGAGGAACATGCGGCGTGGAAGCGTGTCTTGGACTGCGGTGGCAAGCGGAGCGCGACACCGCTTTTCCGTCCCGCGGAGCGGCGCCGGTTCTGACGCATCCTTCCGCTCCGCGGGAAGCGAAAGCGCCGGCGCCGCTGCGCTCTGCCGGCGCAGTCCAAGACGCGCGTCGTCGTTCGGAGCGTTCGGATTCATGGCTGGTTCATCGGACGGTGAGAAAATCGTTCTGGTTCAGCAATGCCCGGACGAGGCTTTCGCGGGCGCGGGCTTCGCCGTCCTTTGGCACTGCAGTGCTCTGCTGCTTGAGGAACGCCTCGCACTCGGTGAGTTCCGCGCGGCTGGGCGGGCGGGTGAGGAGGTGCTCGAAGGCGGCGGTGATGAAAGCTGAGTTGTCCGAGGCTGGCGCGCCGAGGCGCTTCGCCAGCGCGGGGGCGTGATCGTGGACGAGCTTGCTGTTGGTGAGCGCGAGAGCTTGTTGCGGGATGACGCTGCGGGTGCGGCGGTAGCAGTCGTTCGGGTCGGGCGCGTCGAACAGCGCGCTGAACTCGCTGCGGCCGTCGGACTCGGGGTTGAAGCTGTCGTAGAGGCTGCGGCGCGTGGGGGTGAGCGCGTCCGTGTTCTCCAGCTCCTGCCCGCCCATGCGCGCGTCCAGCGCGCCCGCGAGGTGCAGGATG
>JBJTAU010000151.1:0-3409 GCA_046090965.1 Limisphaerales bacterium
CGGCGTGCAGGAGAACCGCACCACGAAATACCACGACGAGCAGCTCTACAGCTCGCTAGCCATCCTCGACTTCCAGCTTCCGCCCGAGTCCGTGAACCGCGTCGTGGCGGAGGGCTTGGAACTCGTCTCCAGCCGCGTCCGTTATTCGCTGCGGGAAATCCTCGGCATCCTCATCGCGCTGCGCCATCCGACGCTCCGGGGCCGCGCCAACCTGCTCGACCGCGACCATTCCTTCTTCTGCTCCGCGCTCGTTCGGCACCTCTTCTCCAAAGCCGGCTGCGACCTCACGCCCGGTCTGGATGTGAAGAACACTGCGCCAGAAAACCTCTTCCGCTCGCCCGTGCCGCACGGTGCGTGGGTGCTGGAGCGCGCCATGCCCCACAGCCACCTCCGCGCGCTGGCCAGGCGGGTGCGGCAACGCGTGCGCACCCGCCTGCGGCGAGGCTGAGGTTCGGCCGAACAATTCTTTTACAATCTCCTGACGGGCGGGTGACAACCGCGCCGACGTGCCGTGCCACGTTCGCGGCATGAAAACCACGTTGCTGCCGGTCACACTGCTCACCCTCGCCCTCAGCCTGCTGCCTTCCCGCGCGCCCGCGTGCGGCGGGTATGGGACGCCCACCTTCACCGCCCACGAATGGGGCACGTTCACCTCGGTGCAGGGCGCGGACGGCGTCCAGCTTGAGTGGAATCCGCTCGTCGCCTCGGACCTGCCGCCGTTCGTCCACAACGTGAACCGCACCGCGCTCGACCCGCGCGCCCGCAGTTATCCGCTCTACCTTGCGAAGACCGCCGTGCGCTCGCTCCAGCGCATGGAGACGCCGGTCATTTACTTTTACTCGGACCGTGAGCGCACGGTGGACGTGACGGTGCAGTTCCCGCAGGGCCACATCACCGAGTGGTATCCGCAGCTCAACGCGGAGAGCTTCAAGACGCCGGGCCGCATCACGAAGCTGGTCTGGGACCGCGTCACCGTGCTGCCGCGCTCGCAGCATCCGAATCTGGAGGCGGAACTCCCGACGCACAACGCACCGAGCCATTACTTCCCCGCGCGCGAGGCGGAGGCGGATTATCTCCGACGCGAGCCGGCGAAGGATGCGAAGCCCGAGTTGGAAAGCCTCCTGTTCTACCGTGGCGTCGGCTATTTCAGCGCGCCGCTCGCGGTGTCCATGCCCGGTGGAGAGAAGACGCTTCAGTTGAAAAACAATGGTGCTGAACCGCTGGGCAATCTCTTCGTGCTGCAAGTCACCGGCGACCGCGCGAACTTCCGCTTCGTTGAAAGCCTTGCGCCCGGGGCGGAGCAGGTGGTCACGCTGCCGTGCAGCCGCAGTGCGCAGCCGCTGGCCGAAGTTTCCGAACGCCTCGCCACCGAGATGCGCCGCGCGCTGGTGCGCGAGGGCCTCTTCGACCGCGAGGCCGCCGCGATGGTGAAGACGTGGCGCGACTCGTGGTTCGCCGATTCGGGCGTGCGCGTGCTCTACACGTTGCCGCGCGCGTGGACCGACCGCACGCTGCCGCTCGCCATCACGCCCACGCCGCAGAAGACCGTGCATGTGATGGTGGGCCGCGCCGAGGTCATCACGCCGGCCATCGAGAACGCCGTGCTCGCGCAGCTCCAGCGGTTCATCAGCGCGGAGCCGGCGGCGCGCGCGCAAATCGCGGCGGACACGCGGGCACTGGGTCTGGGACGTTTTCTTGAACCCACGGTGCGTCGTCTGGCCGAACGCGTTCCGGCCCAACAGTTCAGCACGCTGGGCTGGGAGTTCATGACGCGGGTCACCGCGCCCACCCCGGCTGCAACCGCCGTTGCCACCCGCTTCGAATAGCCACCAACACAAACAAACATCATGAAATCAACCAGCCTGCCCATCGCGTTCCTCACCCTCACCCTTGCCGCCATCGCCGGTCTGCCACCCGAGCAGCAGCCGAAGCCCGACCCGCAAGCGCCGCTCGCACCCGTCGTCCCGCCTGAACTGCTACGGATGCACGCGGACCATCTCCACCACTTCGCCACCTCCCCGGGTTTTGGCATGAGCCGCGTGATTCGCATGCCCACACAGGCGACGGTTACGCTGGCCGGCGTGACCTATCGCGCGCCGCGCCCCGACCTCATCGCGCTGGAAACCAAAGCTGTCGCCTACCAGTCTCCCAGCTGGGAAGGCCTGAGCATGGCGAACCTGACGAACAAGGCCGCGCGGGCGCGCTTGCAGACGCGACCGCTCACCAAGGATGAGTTTAGTGCCGTCTTGGAACTGCGAGAGGGCAAGGACCTCGTGCAACAAGAGCGAACACTAAAACTTGGCCGCCTCCCGGAAACGGCAGAGCTCGTGCGAGCCAGCGAACTGGAGGTGGCAAGCGGGAGTCCCGTGCCCGCCGACGCCGCTGGGAAGGAAATCCCCGTCCTCCGCGTCGTCGGTGCGATGCGCGCCACGGCCAGTTGCGCCAAATGCCACGAAGTCCCGGTCGGCACGCTGCTCGGGGCGTTCTCCTACACGCTGACGCCCGCCAGCGATGCACGCGTCGCCCCGACCTACTTCAGCGTTCCAACCGCCTTGCCAATCAAGCGTTGATGCCGCGCTCGACTCGCACGAACGACTGCGCGATGCTTTGCCCTGAGCCATGAAACGCGTCGCGCTGCTCTTCGTCCTCGCGGTGTTCGTGCCGAGCCTCGTGCTCGCGTGGCTCTCCGTGCGCTCGCTGCGCGACCAGCAGTTCGTGCTCGAACGCCAGCAGTCGCTCCTGCTCCAGGGCCTCGCCGACCGCCTCGCGCGCGACGCGGAGACTTACCTCGACGAGCGCCAGCGCGAGTTCGTCGCGCAGGTCGAGGCGCTCCTCGCCGAGTCCACACCCGCCGACCTGTCACGTCGCTTCGATGACTCGCTGCGCAAGACCTGGCCGCTCGCCGACGTGGGTTTCGTGGTGACGCTCTCGGGCAATCTGCTTTCGCCCTCGCCCTTCGGCCGGCCGGACGCGCGCAACTTCTGCATCGCGAACTCCGCCTTCCTTGGCAACCGCGAGGCGGTTGAAGTTTACTGGAACACGCCCAAGGGCAACTTCAACCTCTCGCGCCTGAACGAGAAGACGGCGAATGCCGCGCCTCCGCAGGCGTTGCCTGAAAGTCAGCTTGCCCAAATCCAGAAGCCCGGCCAGCAGCAGGCCGATCAGGCTGACGGCAACCAGCTCAAAAACGAATACGCCATCAAGAATCCCAAGCGCACGGTCACGCCGCAGCAGACGCTCCTCCCGCAGAGCGGACAAGTCCTACAGAACTTTGCTGGCAAAGACGCTGGCGAGGGCGATAACGCCTCGAAGGTCGCCGTCGCCGAGGCCGAGTTCCGCCAGCTCATCGGCGACTCCACCGAGGGCACACTCGCGCGCGTCCTCGATAACAAGCTCAAGCTGAAGAGCT
>JBJTAU010000152.1:0-5112 GCA_046090965.1 Limisphaerales bacterium
TCAGGATGTGCGCCGGCTCGGCGGAGAGCTCGCTGATTTAGCGCATGGAGCGCTGCATCCGCGCGGCGAGCTCGTAGCTGGCAATGCGCGCGGCGAGCTTGCCGTCGCCGGGGTTTTGCGCGAGGTGGCGCGCGTTCATGCGCTGCAGGAGCGAGCGCGCTGCCTCGTCGCCGGCCTTCGTGACGCCGGCGGGTGGCGTGAGGTGGCGCACCGGCTCCTTCGCGCTCATCGGCGTGCCTTGGAAGACCGCCGGCAGGAAGCCTGGCCCCCAGTTGTTCGACCCCGCCTGGGGCACGCCGCGCGGGTCGGGGATCGCGATGTAGGCGGGCAAGTCCTGACTTTCGCTGCCCAGCGCGTAGCTCACCCACGAGCCGACGCTGGGGAAGCCGTCGAGCACGTTGCCGGTGGAAAGGAAATTCTCCGCCGGCCCGTGCGTGTTGCTGTTGCTCGTGAGCGACTGGACAAAAGCAAGGTCGTCCGTCAGCTCCGCGAGGTGCGGGATCATGTCCGAGACCCATTTGCCCGTCTGCCCGCGCGGGCGGAATTCATACTGCGGCCGCGCAAGGTTGCCCGCCGGCCCCTGGAAGGTCACCGCAGGGCCACCCTCCAGCGGCTTGCCGTCCTGCTTGATGAGCTCCGGCTTGTAGTCCCACGTCTCCAACTGGCTTACCGCGCCCGCACAGAAGATCATCACCACGTTCTTCGCCCGCGCCGGGAAGTGCGACGGGCGCGGTGCGAAGGGCTGCGCGGGATTAATCACCGGACCTTGCGCCGCGAGCAGACCATCGCCCCCGAGCAAGTTCGCCAGCGCGATGGAGCCGAGCGCCGTGCCGGACTGGTCGAGAAAACTCCGGCGATCCAGCAAATGCCGTCCGGCGGGCGAAAGGCGTTCGGCAAAGTTGCTCACGGCAGGAAAAGGAATTCGTTCGAGTTGAACAGCGCGCGACACAGCGTGGCCAGCCCGTGCTCGCGCACGGCGGGGGCGGCGTCCGCAAGTTCGCCGGCATCGGGCGCCCGGCCCAATGCAAGCTGATAGGCCCGGCGGATTTGTTTCACAGGACTGTCACCCGCCTCCTGCTGCACACGCGCAGCGAGCGCGCCGGACTCTTCCAGGGTGAAGCGGCTGTTGAACAAGTTCAGCGCCTGAATGGGTGTCGTGCTCTCCCGCCGGCGGGCGGTGCTTTGGCCGGCGTCCGGGCAGTCGAACGAGCCAAACACCGCTTCGCGCTCGCGCCGGACCTTATGTGCATAGATCATGCGGCGCAGCCCGTCGCCGCTGTAGGTCTCCACCGGCGTGAAGCCGCTCAACCCACCGCGCTGCGCGAAGAGGTTGAAGCCGCGCCCGAACATCTTCGGATCCAACCGCCCACTCACCGCCAGCATCGCATCGCGGATGGTTTCCGCTTCGAGTCGACGCGAAGGAAAGCGCCAGAGCAGCCGCACGTCGGAGTCCAACTCCTGCGCCCGCGTGTGTTTACTGGACACCGAAGATTGAACACCTCCCTGCCGATACGTCGCCGACAGCACGATCAGCCGATGCATGTGCTTCACCGACCAGCCGGAGCGGACAAACTCCGTCGCGAGCCAGTCGAGCAACTCCAGGTGCGACGGCCGCGCACCATTCCGCCCGAAGTCGCTCGGCGTCTCCACCAACCCGGTGCCGAAGTGGCCTTGCCAGATTCGGTTCACCATCACGCGCGCGGTGAACGGGTTCTGCGGACTGGCGATCCAGTCCGCGAGCCCCGTGCGCCGTGCCTGCTCGGCGGTGTCCTTCGCGAGTTGCAGCTTGCCCAGCGCGCTGAGAACGGCGGGTGGAATCTCTTCCTTCGGTTGCTCAGGATCACCGCGATACAGCAGGCGGATCGTATCGGGCGCGCGGAATTTGCCGGCGAAGGCCCTTTGCCCCGGCTCAAGCGACTTGATCTTCGCCTCAAGAGCTTTCCGCTCCTGTTGCAAGCGCGTCGCCTCCGCCGCGTCGGCGGCGCTCAGGCCCGCTGTGGAAAAGACCGGCGCCGTGGCCTTGCCCGGCTCGAACTTCGCGCGGTCCGTGGCGTCCGCCACCATGCGCCACTCGCCCGCTGCATCAGCGACCTCAATCACGTAGTTCGTAGCGAGCCGATCGGTGAATTTTTCCTCGCGGTCGCGGCCCCACACCACCCGGTCAATCGTGTGCTCACTTGGGAACTCGACCACCACCCATCCCCTGCCCTTCTCGTTAGACATCCAACTGCGCGAGTTGCCGTAGCGCCCATCGTTGACGAAGCGCAGTTCGTGCCGGTCGGCGGAGACGTTGCTGCCGGACGCCGTGACCGTTGTCCCGGTGCTCGCGAGCGCGACGTTCGTGCCCGCAATGTCGAACACCTCCAGCTCGTCGATGCACGGCTCCAGGCTTTTCGTCGCTTTGATCGTGAAACGCACGCGCTTGGCTGTCACTGGGGCAAAGCGGTCGATGTTCATCCGCGCGTTCACCGGCGGACGCTCGCCGCCGCTTTTCGCCAAGGGCACGAAGCGCGCGAGCTGCCGCTCGATTTCTGCCACCTGCACCGTGAGCCGCTTCTCCTCCGCGCGGGCTGCCTCCGCCTCAGGCGTGCGCAACTCACGGTCGCCATACTCGACGCCTGCCACGAACCCCTGCATCGCGTAGTAATCGCGCTGCGAGATCGGATCAAACTTGTGATCGTGGCAACGCGCGCAGCCCACGCTCAAGCCGAGGAATGTCTGCCCGATGTTCATCACGATCTCGTCGAGCGAATCCTGCCGCGCGAGGCGCTTGGACGGCTCGTCTGCGCCGATTTGTCCGGGCAGCAGCACCGACGCCGTGACGAGAAAGCCGGTCGCAGAGTCCTGCCCTAGCGCATCGCCGGCGATCTGCTCGCGGATGAAGCGATCGTAAGGCGTGTCTTGGTTAAAGGCGCGGATCACGTAGTCGCGATAAGGCCAAGCGTTCGGTCGCTCCGTGTTGACCTCGAAGCCGTGCGTGTCCGCGTAACGCACCACATCCAGCCAGTGCTGCGCCCAGCGCTCCCCGTAACGTGGCGATCCCAGTAACTCGTCCACGACTCGCTCAAAGGCGTCGGCGCGCGAATCATCGACAAACGCCGCCACCCGCTCCGGGGTCGGGGGCAGGCCGGTGAGGTCGAGCGCGACCCGCCGCAGCCAAGTCGCGCGCCCGGTCGCCGGCGAAGGCCGCAATCCCTTTTCCTCCAAGCGCGCAAGGATGAACCGGTCCACGTCGTTTCGAGGCCAGGCCTTGTCCTTCATCGCAGGTGGGGACGGATTCGCCACCGGCTTGAAGGCCCAGAGGTCGCGCGGCTCGGCGGCACTTCCCTGACCCGCCGCCGTTGCCATGAGCACAACGGCAAGCAAGGTCAGTGGAAGCGTTCGATACGGCGCGATCACGCGAGGATGGACTTCACCAATTCGCCGTGAATGTCCGTGAGGCGGAAGTCCCGCCCTTGGAAACGATAGGTCAGGCGCGTGTGCTCGATGCCGAGCAGATGCATCATCGTGGCGTGCAGGTCGTAGATGCTCACGGGGTCGCGGACGATGTTGTAACAGTAGTCGTCGGTCTCGCCGTAGGTCACGCCGGGCTTAACGCCAGCACCGGCCAGCCACATTGTGAAGCAGCGCGGGTGATGGTCGCGCCCGTAGTTGTCCGCCGTGAGTCCGCCCTGCGAGTAAATCGTCCGACCGAACTCGCCGCCCCAGACGATGAGCGTGTCTTCGAGCAGTCCGCGTTGCTTGAGGTCGAGCACGAGCGCGGCGGTGGCCTGATCGGTGTCGTTGCACTGGCCGCGAATCGCCTTGGGCAAGCCGCCGTGATGATCCCAGCCCATGTGGAAAAGCTGGATGAACCGGACGTTGCGCTCGGCCAGGCGGCGCGCGAGCAGACAGTTGGCTGCGTAGCTGCCGGGGCGCTTCACGTCGGGGCCGTAGTTGTCGAGGATGGCCTGCGGTTCCTTCGAGAAGTCCGTCAACTCCGGCACGCTGGCCTGCATGCGGAACGCTAGTTCGTATTGGGAAATGCGCGTCTGGATTTCCGGGTCGCCGAGCGCCTTGAAGCGGCGGCTGTTCAACGCGCCGAGTTCATCGAGCGTCTCGCGCCGCGTCTCGCGGTCGAGGCGCGGTGGGTTGGACAAGTGGAGCACAGGGTCGCCCGTGTGGCGGAACTTCACGCCTTGATGCTGCGTCGGAAAAAAGCCGCTACTCCACAAGCGGTCGTAGAGCGGCTGGTCATCGGGACGACCGGAACCAAACGAAGTCAGCACGACGTAAGCGGGCAAATCACGGTTCTCGCTGCCAAGCCCGTAACTCAACCACGACCCCATGCTGGGCCGGCCGGGGAGTTGGTGGCCGGTCTGGAAGAAGGTGATGGCCGGGTCGTGATTGATCGCATCCGTGTTCAGCGTGCGGATGATGCAGAGGTCATCCGCGATGCGCGCCGTATGCGGGAGCAACTCACTCAACCACGCGCCGCTCTGCCCGTGCTGTGCGAACTTAAAGAGGCTCGGCGCGACGGGAAATTTGCTTTGCCCGCTCGTCATCGTCGTGAGCCGTTGCCCGCGTCGGATGGACTCCGGCAAGTCCTCGCCCCGGTGCTGCTCCATCACCGGCTTCGGGTCGAACAAATCCATCTGCGACGGCGCGCCGCTTTGGAAAAGGTAGATGACGCGCTTCGCCTTCGGGGCGTAGTTCGGGAACGCGGCGGCGGGCGTGGGCGCGGCGCTGGCTGAGTGGCCCATCAACGAGCCGAGCGCGCCCAGACCGATGCCAGCCGCGGAGTTGGCGAGAAAAGTTCGGCGCGTAACGGCGAGGCGTTGCGCCGGAGAAAGCGCACGGAATTGATGGTCGTTGCAGTTCATAGTCAGGCAAAAATCTCCTTCACCACCCGCGCGCGCTCCACGCCGGTCAGCCGTTGGTCGAGGCCTTGAAACTTGAAGGACAGCCGTTCGCGAAAATCCAGATGACAGACTTTGCGGTGCCGGCGAAGTGCGCCGCCTTCGGTGCCAGCGGGTTCAGCGGGCCGGCAGCCGCGTCGCGCCCGAGCAAGCTGGCGAAGGCCAACCAACCAATCCCGCCGCCTGCGCGCTGGAGCAACTGACGGCGCGAAAC
>JBJTAU010000153.1:0-4203 GCA_046090965.1 Limisphaerales bacterium
ACGCGAATTGGTCGTCGCGGCGCTTCACGTCACCGGGGTTCACGAGGCCCTGCTTCGTCTCGGGGTCGTCCGGCGTGTATTGATACTCCTCGCGGAAATGGCCGCCGCAGCTCTCTTCGCGCATGAGCGCGTCGCGGCACATGAGTTCGCCGAGTTCGATGAAGTCCGCGATGCGGCCCGCGCGTTCGAGCGACTGGTTCCAATCATTCGACTCGCCGAGCACGCTGACTTCCTTCCAGTAAGCCTCACGCAACGCGGCGCTGGCTTTGATGCCCCTCTCCAATCCGGCAGCCGTGCGCGCCATGCCGCAGTGCTCCCACAGGAGTTTGCCGAGTTCCTTGTGGAAGCTGTCGGGCGTGCGCTTGCCTTTGTTGCCGAGCAAACGCTTCGTCATCGACTGCACGTTCTCCTCGGCTTCCTTGAACGAAGCGTTGTCCGTCGCCGGGCGCTTGCCGGGATTTTGCGAGGCGAGGTAGCCGGAAATCGTCGCGGGCAGCACGAAGTAGCCGTCGCTTAGGCCCTGCATCAGCGCGCTCGCGCCGAGGCGGTTCGCGCCGTGGTCGGAGAAGTTCGCCTCGCCGAGCACAAACAGGCCGGGGACGTTGCTCATCAAGTTGTAGTCCACCCACAGCCCACCCATCGTGTAGTGAACGGCCGGGTAAATCCGCATCGGCGTTTGGTAGGCGTTCTCGTTGGTGATCTCCTGATACATCGAGAACAAGTTGCCGTAACGCTCGCGCACCTTGCCTTCGCCGAGCCGCTGGATGGCAGCGGAGAAGTCGAGGTAGACGCCCAGCCCGGTCTCGCCGATGCCACGGCCTTCGTCACAAACCGTCTTCGCGGCGCGGCTGGCGATATCGCGCGGGGCGAGGTTGCCGAACGCGGAATACATCCGCTCCAGGTAATAATCACGGTCGCCTTCAGCGATGTCGGCCGGCTTCTTGCCACAGTCTTCCTTGCGCTTCGGCACCCAGACGCGTCCATCGTTGCGCAGCGACTCGCTCATCAGCGTGAGCTTCGACTGGTAATCGCCGCTGACCGGGATGCACGTCGGATGACTCTGCGTTTAGCACGGATTGCCGAAGCACGCGCCACGCTTGTAGGCGCGCCAGCTCGCCGTGACGTTCGCGCCGCGTGCGTAGGTCGAGAGGTTATAGACATTGCCGTAACCGCCCGTCGCAAGCACCACGGCATCGCCGTTGTGCCGCGTGATCTCGCCGGTCTGGAGGTTGCGGACGATGATGCCCTTCGCGTGGCCGTCCACGACCACGAGGTCGAGCATCTCGGCGTGCGTGTAGGACTTCACGCCGCCGTTGGCGATGTTGCGGTTCAGCGCGGAGTAAGCGCCGAGCAGCAACTGCTGCCCCGTCTGCCCGCGCGCGTAAAAGGTGCGCGAAACCTGCGCGCCGCCGAAGGAGCGGTTGTCGAGCAAGCCGCCGTAGTCCCGCGCGAACGGCACGCCCTGCGCGGCGCACTGGTCAATGATGTTCACGGACACCTCGGCGAGACGATGCACGTTGGCCTCTCTCGCGCGAAAGTCGCCGCCCTTGATGGTGTCGTAGAAGAGGCGATGCACGGAGTCGCCGTCGTTCTGGTAGTTCTTCGCGGCATTGATGCCGCCCTGCGCGGCGACCGAGTGCGCACGCCGGGGCGAATCGTGGAAGACAAAGTTGTGAACTTCGTAGCCGAGTTCCGCGAGCGTGGCCGAGGCGGAGGCCCCGGCGAGTCCCGCGCCCACGACGATGATTTTGTATTTCCGCTTGTTGGCGGGGTTGATGAGCTTGGTGGAGAACTTGTGCTTCTCCCACTTCGAGGCGAGCGGGCCGGCGGGGATGTTGGAATTCAGCGTGGCCATGTTACTTCGCCTCCTTTCCCTGCACCGCGTCGAGCGCGGGGGCAGGCGGTTGAGTGGCGGCCTTCAAAGCATCTTTCTTCAGCTCCACGTAGTCGTGGCCGACGACGCGCAGGCAAATCGCGACGGGAATCACGCTGTAGCCGACGAGCAACGCGAGGCTCGCTGCGAGCGCGAAGCCTCGGATGCGCGGCCACCACACGTGGTCGCGGAAGCCGAGCGACTGGAACATCGCCGACAGCCCGTGGCCGAGATGGATGAAGAGCAGCGCCTGCGCGATGAGATAGAAGATGCAGACCCACGGCACTTGCAGGCCCAGCACCATCATCGCGTAAACATCGGGCACCGTCTCGCCGTGCAACGTGGTGGTGAGCCTGGAAAAGTCGCCGACGCCATTGACCCCCGGCAGCAGCACCGTGAAGTGCGCGAGGTGATACACGACGAACGCCGCAATCACGATGCCCGTGGGCAGCATGTATTGCGACGCCACGCCCGCGCCGTAAGCACCCTTCGTCGCGTAGGGCTGCGGGCGCGCCACCGCGTTGAGCTGCGCCAGCGTGACAGCGGACGCGATGTGCAGCGCCACGCACGCCAGCAGCCCGAACCGCGCGCCCCAGAGCAAGCCGGGCTTGGACTTGAGGAAGTGCGCGTAGCCGTTGATCAGCTCCGGCGGGCCGAAGATTTGCAGGTTGCCCACGAGATGCCCGATGAGAAACACGAACAAAGCCCCACCAGTCAGGGCCATGAGGTATTTCTTCCCGAGGGAGGAATTCCAGATTCGGTCAACGATGTTCATTGCAGGGAACGGCTGACACAGCCGCAATTCCGACGGGCGCAGATTAAGCGCTCCGCTGTGACAACCGTCAACGCACCGGCAAAAGTATAAGCGGCCCTTCGCCTTTGTATGAGCGTGAACTCCCCTCCGTAGTCGCCGAGGTCAGAAGGCGGAACGTCGCTTGAGCCAGGATCTCCGCCTCCTCACCTCGCGGCTACATCAGCTTGAGCTTCGGCAAGTCCTGCGAGTCCACGAGGCCCACCGGCTTGCGCTTCGCGTCCACGACGATGAGGTCGTCAATGTTGCGCTCGTTGAAGATCTTCAACGCTTCGGCGGCCAGCGCCGTGTCGCGGATGCAGATGGGATTGCGCGTCATCAAGACGGCGAGCGGGCGAGTGAGCAGGTCGTTGTCCGAGCTCATGCGGCGGCGGAAGTCTCCATCGGTGAAGACGCCGGCGAGTTTGCCCCGCCCGTCTACGATGGCGAGGCTGCCGGACTTGGCGCGCGTCATCACGAGGAGCGCTTCGCGCAAGGGGAGCGTCTGCGGCGCGACGGCGTTGCGCTCGCCGGGGCGCATGATGTCGCGCACCTGCACGAGCAGCGCGCGACCGATCGCGCCGGACGGATGATGCCGGGCGAAGTCCTTCTGCGTGAAGCCGCGCGCCTCCAGCACGGCCATCGCGAGCGCGTCGCCCATCACGAGCATCGCGGTGGTGCTGGCAGTGGGCGCGAGGTTGAACGGACCGGCTTCCTTCGGCACGCGGACGTTCTGCACCACGTCGCTGTGGCGTGAGATGGTGGACTTGGGATTCCCGGTGAACGCGACCAGCTTCACGGCGAAGCGCTTGAGTGCCGGCAGCAAGTTGACCAGTTCCTCCGACTCGCCGGAGTAGCTCAAGGCCCGCACCAAATCGCCGTCGTTGACGATGCCGAGGTCACCGTGGAGCGCATCCACGCTGCTGAGGACGACGCTGGGCGAGCCGGTGCTCGTGAGCGTGGCGGCTAGCTTCGCGCCGATGTTCCCGGACTTGCCGATGCCGACGATGACGAGCTTGCCGCGGCTGTTGAGGGTCGCGACGACGAGCTCGACGGCGCGGTCGAAGGAATCGTCGAGCCGGGCGCGCACGGCGCGGAGAGCGGCGAGCTCGATGTCGAAGACGCGGCGGGCTTGGGTGAGGTAGCTCATGCGGCTAAAGGCGGTTGAGGATCGCTTCCTTCTCGACACCTTTCACATCTGCGATGGCACGGAGAATCGCGTTCAAAGTGCCCGGTCGCAGCGCGGGATGGGCGGGGACCGAGAGACGATGAGAACGCGGTGAATCAGTCTGCAATATCATGTGACTGCCTTCCTGATTCACCAGGCGGTAGCCGTAGTGCTTGCAGAGTGACTTCACTAATGCCGCACCGCTCAGGTCGCGGGGCAGCTTCATGCGCAAGCCAAGACTTCGTCACGGACAAGATGCAGGCGGATGGAAGCGGGCTTGGGTTGATCGAAGAAGTAAGCCGAGACAGCCTCGGTTACGTTAGCCCGAAGTTCAGCCCAAGTATCGCCCTGCGTGAAGATGTCGTGAGAGAG
>JBJTAU010000154.1:0-6758 GCA_046090965.1 Limisphaerales bacterium
CATGCATGTGCCCGTGACCGTCTCCGCCGCGCAGATGGACAGCCTCGCGAAGGATGTGGGCGAGCACACGCTCTACGGGCGCACCGGCGGCGCAGTCGCCCTTCAAGCCGGACACTTCGCCCGCGCCCGCCAAAGCCCGCCTGCAACTGCTCCGCCTCGCGCTCGCCGGCCAGCCGCGCTACGAGGTGGACGGACAGGAAATCACGCGCGGCGGTGTGAGCTACCCGATTGACACGGTGCGCGACTATCGCCGCCGCTTCCCCGATGCGCGGCTCTTCTGGCTCATCGGCGCAGACCACGTTGCCAAGCTCCCGCAGTGGCGGGACGCGGAGGAACTCGCCGGCAGCGTGGAGTTCCTCGTCATCCCCCGGCCGGGTGAGCCGAGTGTTCCCTTCCCTGCCCCGTTCCGTGGGGCGATGCTGAAAGGCTTTCCGCTCGGCGTCTCCTCATCGCAAATCCGCGCGCGGGTGAAGACCGGCTTGCCCGTCGAACTGCTCACCGGGCCCGCCGTCGCAGAAGCCATCCGCGCGAACAGGCTTTATCTCTGAGCCGACGTTTGCCACTGTCCCGCCGATGGAAGCTAAGAAACTAGCCCTGCTCTGCCGCGAACTGGCGGACAACAAGAAGGCCGAGGACATCGTCCTGCTCGATGTGCGCAAGGTGTCGGACGTGACGGACTACTTCGTGATTTGCTCCGGCTCCAGCGAGCCGCACCTGCGGTCCATCGTGACCGAGCTGGAGTCCCGCCTGTGGCAGGACCACGCGATCCGGCCGCGGGCGGAGGACGGCGGCCGGGGCGGACGCTGGGTGGTGATGGATTTCTTCGACGTGATTGTCCACGTCATGCACCCGGACGTGCGCAAGCAATACGACCTGGAGGGTCTCTGGAGCGATGCCCCGACGGTGCGGTCGGCCGCGCGCAAGCGCAAGGTGAAGGCCGCCGAGGACCCTCGTCCGATCGCGGAGTGAGTTTGCACCGGTCCGTCGGAGCCGGTCCCAATTGCCGCTAACCTCTCGAAAGCCAAACGCCCGCCACCAGACGGCAGCGGGCGTTTGCGCGAAGGTAACGAACGGAATTACTTGGCGGCCGCGTAGGCCTTCGCCACTTCAGCCCAGTTCACCACGTTCCGGAAGGCCGTGAGGTAGTCGGCGCGCTTGTTCTGGTATGTGAGGAAATAGGCGTGCTCCCAGACATCGCACCCGAGGATGGGCTTGCCCTCGCAGCCGGCGACAGCCTTGCCCATGAGCGGATTGTCCTGGTTGGCCGTGGAGCAGATCTCAAGCTTGCCACCGTTGACGACGAGCCAAGCCCAGCCGGAGCCGAAGCGGCCGACGCCCGCAGCCTCGAACTTCGCTTGAAAATCGGCGAACGAGCCGAACGCGGCGTTGATGGCAGCGGCGAGGTCACCCGTGGGCGCACCGCCGGCCTTCGGGGCCATGAGCTTCCAGAAGAAGGAATGGTTCCAGTGGCCGCCACCGTGGTTGCGCACCGGGCCGCGGATGTTCTCGGGCACGGAAGCGATGTCCTTCACCAGGTCGCAGATGGACTTGGATTCCAGCGGCGTGCCGGCGAGGGCCTTGTTCAGGTTGGTGACGTAGGCGGCGTGGTGCTTGCCGTGGTGGATTTCCATCGTGGCCTTGTCCACGTGCGGTTCGAGTGCGTCGTGGGCGTAGGGCAGAGCGGGGAGTTCGTGAGCCATAGTATTTCTGATTTGGGTTGTTGACTAAAACAGCGGGGGGAACCCTAGCACCCGCTGCAAGAATGAACAAGTCAGGAGGCGAGTCGCACGAAATTGTGCAGCAGTTTCAAACCCACCGCCGCGCTCTTCTCGGGGTGGAACTGCGTGGCGAAGACGTTGCCGCGCCAGACCGAGGAGGTGAAGGTGTCGCCGTGGTCCGTCCGCGTGGCGACGATACGCGGATCGGTTGGTTGGGGGTAAAAACTGTGCACGAAATACACAAAGCTGCCGTTGGGAATCCCGTCGTAAAGCGGACAGTCATGGCGCGTGATCTCAAGTTGATTCCACCCAATCTGGGGAATCTTCAAGCCGGGCCGCTCGGTAAAGCGCACCACCTTGCCGCCGAAGACGCCGAGGCCCGCCGCGCAACTATTGAACTCCTCGCTCTTCTCGAACAGCGCCTGATAGCCGACGCAAATTCCCAGAAACGGCTTGCCGGTCTTGATGAAGTCCTTTGCTGCCCCAAGCAATTCCTGCCGCTGCATCGCGGAGATGCAGTCGTCGAACGCGCCGACGCCGGGCAGCACAACGGCGTGCGCCTCGCTCAGCGGCTCAGGCCGAGTGGTGACGAGCAAGTCCGCGCCAACCTTGCGCAGGGCCTTTTCGACGCTGCGTAAGTTGCCGGAGCCGTAGTCGAGCAGAGCAATCACGGGAAAAAGCTAACCACGGATGGGCACGGGTGGGCACGGACTTTCCGAGCCGGAAGGTGGGAAGCGGAAAGGCTCACTTCGCAATGGCCTGGAGAACAGTTATTTTGCCCTCGGCATGGATGCCGGTCTCTCGCCGGCAAGCTGCTGGAACGACACAGAAGTCACCCGCCCCAAGGTGCAGCGCCACGCCAGCAAACGTGACAACCAGCTTCCCTTCCATGACAGCCAACACTGAAACTTTGTTCCGACCGATCACCATCACGTCGGGTGTGGAGAGCCGAAGCGCATCCACCATGAAGAGCGGGCAGTCGGCAAGAAGACGCCGCTCGCCGGGGCCAAATTTGTTCCATTCGCCCGGAGCCAACGCGGGCTCGAAGTCATTGAAATCAATCGAGGCCAGCGCCTGCGGGACATGCAGTTCGCGCGGCTTGCCGTCGAGACCGACGCGGTTCCAATCGAACACGCGGTAGGTCGTGTCGGAGTTCTGCTGAATCTCAAAGATGACGTTGCCCGCGCCCAGCGCGTGGACGCGCCCACTGGGCAGGAACATGGAGTCGCCGCGTTGCACCGGGATGCGATGGAAGCACTCGGCCACTGAGCCGTCTTGGATGCGCCGCTCGAACTCCGCGCGTGTCGCGCCACGCCGCAGGCCAACGAAGAGGTCGGCGCCCGGCGTCGCGTCGGCCACATACCACATCTCGGTCTTTGGTTCGCCGCGCAGCTCGGCGGCCTTGTGGGCAGGCGGGTGAACCTGGAGCGACAGTTTCTCCTGCGCATCGAGAATCTTGACGAGCAACGGGAAACGCCCCGCGCACGGCTGCGAGTCGCCGAGCAACTCTTTGGCGTGATGCTCCATCAGCCAGCGCAGGTCGCGCCCCGCCAACGGGCCATTGGTGATGACGCTGACGCCCTCGGGCCGATCGGTAATTTCCCATGACTCACCGATGGGCACGCCCGGCGGCAAGGCTTTGCCGTAGAGCTGTTCGAGTCGCCGTCCGCCCCAGACGCGTTCCTTGAAGAGGGGCTGGAAGGTGACCGGGTAGAGTTGCGACATGGGCGGGAGGGTGGCGAGGGACAGCAACGCGGCTCAAGGGGAAACTGAATTCACTTCGCTACGGCACTCAGACAACTAACAGCTTCCGCTCCGGTGACGGCGTCACTTTTCGCCGCGCCTTGATGGCAAGGTAGGGCGCGATGAACCAGCAGCGATGGCCGAAACTGCCGGGCGCAGCGGAGGCATCGCCGTGCTTGGGTTCGAAGGTGTCTTCGATGACGAAGCCGGCACGGCAGAGCCCGCCAAGCAGTTCATCCCAACGGTGCATGAACTCCAGAGTCCCGCTTTCGCGCAGGGCGGAGCCACTCGGCACCGGCGGCAGCGGGCCGCTGCGGTAATACGGCTCCAGCAGCGCGTAGCCCAATGGCGAGGCGCGCAGGCTTGCCTGCAAATTCACCGGTTGCTTGTGCTGGCTGATGTAGAGCCCGCCCGGTGCGGTCACGCGCGCGACCTCGCGATAGACCGGCGCCACGCTCGGCACGTAGCACGTGCTCACGGGTTGCACGACGAGGTCGAAGTGCGCGTCAGGCAACGTCGCGAGATTGTCCATCGAAGCCTCGATCACGTTGACTCTGAAGCCGCGCTCAGCCGCGAGCTTCCGGTCGAGCTCGAGCATCGCCGGGCTGATGTCCACAACGGTCGTCTCCGCGCCAGCAGCGGCAAAAAGCGCGCTGTGCTTACCGCCGCCCGCCGCGAGGCAAAGCACGCGTTTGCCGCGCACCTCGAAATCCACCCAGCCGAAGGGGTTGATGATGAACTGCGGCTTGGCGAACTCCTTGTCGCCGGCCGGCCGGGCGAGCGGCACCTGCTGGCGCGCGAGATCATCCCAAGCCTCGCGGTTGTGATCGTGAACCGAGAACATGGCCGGAGAGTAGCGGCATCCGGCAACGGCGCGAAGCAGGATTCCACCAGCCGACGCATTGCCAGCGGCAACCAAGCGCGCAAGTATCCGGCGTGCCTGATACTTCGCTTCCCTCCGACGACGTCATCATCGCCGCCACGCGTGACTGGGTGCGGCGCGCGGTCATCGGGCTGAACCTGTGCCCGTTCGCGAAAGCCGTGGAGCAGCGCGGGCAAGTGCGCTACGTCGTCAGCCACGCGACGCGCGAAGAGGAGCTGCTGGCGGACTTGCGTGCAGAACTGACGCACCTCGTGGCAACACCAGCAGAGGTGACGGACGACACGCTGCTGATTCATCCGCAGGTGCTCGGGGAATTCTTCGCGTTCCAGCAATTCCTCGCGCGGGCCGATGCAGCAGTGCGAAAGGCGGGTTTGGAAGGCTTCATCCAAATCGCGAGTTTCCACCCGGGTTATCAGTTTGCCGATACGGAGCCGGACGACAGCACCAACTGCACCAACCGCGCGCCGTATCCCACGCTGCACCTACTGCGCGAGGCAAGCATTGCGGAGGCGGTGAAGTCTTACGGGACGGCGGAAAGCATCTACGAGCGGAACCAAGCGACGCTGCGCGCGCTGGGGAAAGCAGGCTGGGAGAAGCTGAGTATCAAGCCGACGACGGAGTGAGGATCTGCTGCCTCACGCCTTCCGGTTCCACATCAGCGTCTTGTCCAATTCAAACTGGCGCGCGCCGTCGGGCGTGGTCTGCGCGATGCCTTCGAGACGGCCGGTGCTGTCGCCAAACTTCTCCACCTTCGCGCCCATGCGGTCGGCGAGGGAGACGAAGAGGTTGCACAGCGGCGTTTCCTTGCCGAACTCGAGACTCTGCCCGCTCTTGATGGTGCCGCCGCCGCGACCCGCCAACAAGATGGGCAGGTCGTGATGCGCGTGGCGGTTGCCGTCGGCGAGGCCACTGCCATACATGATGGCGCAGTTGTCGAGCAACGTGCCGTCGCCTTCCTTCACAGACTTCAGCTTGTTGAGGAAGTAGGCGAACTGCGTCGTGTGGAAGCTGTTAATCTTCGCGATCTTCTCGAGCTTTGTCTCGTTGCCGCCGTGGTGCGAAAGGTCGTGGTGGCCGTCCGGCACGCCGATGAACGGGTAGCTGCGGTTGCTGCCGTCGTGCGCCACGAGGAAGCTCGCGATGCGCGTCGAGTCGGTCTGGAAGGACAGCACCATGAGGTCATACATCATGCGGATGTGCTGCTCGTAACTGTAGTCCTGCGGAAGGAAATCCTTTCGGGCGGCGGGCGCGACGTTCGCGAGCTTGAACTTCTCGGCCTGCTGGATGCGCTCCTCGAGTTCGCGCACGGCGGTCATGTATTCGTCGAGCTTGCGGCGGTCGGTCGCGCCGAGCTGGCGCTTGAGCGAGTTCGCGTCCTCCAGCACGAAGTCGAGGATGCTGCGGTTGTAGTGCTCGCGCTTCTGGCGCGCGGCGGCTTCCTCGGCGTTCGCGCCGTTGCCGAAGAGGCGCTCGAAGACCTGCTTCGGGTTCGCCTCGGGCGGCATCGGCGTGGCGGGGCTTTTCCACGCGAGGTTGAACTGGTAGGCGCAGGAATAACCGCTGTCGCACGCACCGGCGCTGCGGGCCTTGTCGCAGCCGAGTTCGAGGGAATCAAAGCGCGTCTGCTTGCCGACTTGTTCGGCAAGCACCTGGTCAATCGAGACACCGACCTGAATGTCTGCGCCGGCCGTCTTGCGCGCGCGCACGCCGGTGAGCCAGGTGGCGTTGGCGCGGGCGTGGTCGCCGGCACCGTCGGGGCCGGCCTTGCCGCTGACCTGAGCGAGGCCAGTGAGGACATTGAAATCATCGCGATGCGCGGCGAGCGGCTGGAGGATGCTGGGCAGTTCGTAGCCTTTGCCGACCTTCTCGGGCCACCAGTGCGCCATGTTCATGCCGTTGGGCACATACACGAACGCCGTGCGACGCGGCGCGGCCTTCGCAGTGGCGGCGCGGAGCGCGGGCGTCATGGCCTCCAGCGCGGGCAGGGCCATCAAGGTGCCGAGACCACGGAGAAACGTGCGGCGGGGCAAGGCAAGATGCTTCATCAGCTGTGAATCACGACGATAAAACTGCCCGGAGGTATCACGGGATGTTCAAGGGGAACCCCAAGTTTGAGGGCTGACAAAGATGCCCACGACGGAACGCATTGCCTCGGGTAGCACCCGCGTCTCGCGGGTCGTGCCGTGCGTCCCGCGCGGCACGAGGCGGACGAAGTGAAAAGTTCTCCGAGTGATACTGGCCCGTTGCGCTGTGCGACAGCGGAGTCGTGCGCGCATCATAAACCAGCTCTCGTCCGTGAGCCGTGCGTCGGGCGGGACGCCCCACGCGACCCGCCCGAGGCGGGGGCCACCCAAGGGAGACAGAGCGGGTAGCAGGCAGACAGCCTTTCGCGCGCGCTTCATCTTTGTCCGGAG
>JBJTAU010000155.1:0-11002 GCA_046090965.1 Limisphaerales bacterium
GGCTGGGCGTTCGTGGCGGCCGGGCCATTGGTCGTGGCGGCATTCATGAAGTCCACGGCGACGACATCTTCGCGCGTGAGGCCGGTGATCGTTTGGTTCGTCGCGTCGCCGCCAAAGACCGCGCGATACGTCACGCGGCGCAGATCGGATTCGAAGCCGCCCATGGGCAACCGCGTGGTGACGAAGCGCAGCGAGTTGGAATCGCCGGTGAAGCCGGCCTGCGCGTTGACAGGCGCGAGGCGGAGATCGGCGGCCAGGCGGTCCATGATCTGGCGCACGGCGGCGAGCCGCTCGGACTCTTGCAGAAGCTGGCCGCGCAAGGTGGTGGCCTGCTCGTGAAATGCCAGCGCCGCGACGAGAATCCCGATGGCGATGGTCAGCGCCAGCACGACTTCAAGCAGCGTGAAGGCGGCGCGGCGGCGACCGGGTTGGTGAAGCAGGCGCATGTCAGAAGGCGGCGGCGCGCGCGGGCGCGTCAGGCGGGCGGATGATTTGCGCGAGGCGGCGGACGATCGTGGATTCCTTGTGCCGGATGATGACTTCCACGCGCAGCAGGCCGCTGGTTCCGCCGGTCTCGGTTTCGGTCGGCGAGACGGCGAGTTCCGCCGTCCATTGCTCGAATGGCGCGGCGAACGGCTGCTCGCCGGCTTCAGTGAGCGGACGGATGCCCTGTTGAATTTCCGCGAGGACGGTGGCAGCGAGATTCGCGGCGTGGGTGTTGCGGCGCTGGCGGTCGAGGTTGTCCGTCGAGCTGTTCATGCCGCTGGTGACAATCGCGGCGGCGATGACAAACAACGCGAGGGCCAGGATGGCTTCGAGCAGGGCGGTGCCGCGGCGCGGCGTGGCGGGCGAGGAGCGAAACCTCATCGCGCAACCTCCGCGGCGGCCTCCGTGGCCGGAGCGGGAGGCGCGGTTTCGGTGTTGGTGGAGTCGCCAACCAACTGGCGGCGGATGGTGCCCGTGAGCCCGGAGACGCGGAGCGTGAAACGCCGCGTGTCATCCTCGCTGCGCGAGAGCAACAGCAGCTCGATGGAGTCGCCGGTGCCGTCGGGATAGAACGTCACGGTAGAAAATGCGTTGCGCGGCGTTTCAGTGGCTGGCTCGGTCGCCGGCGATTCCGTGCCGCCGGAATTTGCCGTTGTCGGTTCACCGACCTGCACCTGTTGAATCGTCACGAGGTCGCTGATGCTCGCGATGAAATTCGCCGCCTCGGGCAGGTCAGTGAAGACGCCCGGTGCGCCGACCGGATCGAGTTCGCTCGTCACGCGGAGGGTCTTGCCGGGCGCTTCCGCAGCGAGCAGCTCCGCGTTGTCGCCGGACTCGGCTTCGGGGAAAAGGATGCGCACCTGCTTGCCGGAGCTGGCGGCGTGGGCGCGGGCAAAGCGGAACAACGCCTCGACCTGCGTCACGCCCTCGTCGAGCCCGGCCGTGCGGCTGACGGTCGAGAAGTTGAAGACCACTGCGCCCACCAGCCCGAGCACGATCACGACCGCGAGCAGCAGCTCGGTGAGCGTGTAACCGTGGCGACGGGATGGAGACTGCAGGCGCATCGTTTAACGGCCGGTGTTTTCCGAGCCGGCGGGTTCGGCGCCGTGCTTGATGTCGTCGTCAGTGTCGGGCTGGCCATCGGGACCGACGGAGAAAAGTTTGTAGGGCAACGCGGTCTTGTTCTCGTTGTCGGCGGGCAGCAGCTCGTAACGGATCTTGTTGCCCCACGGATCATCCAGCGTGGTGCCGGGCTTGAGGTAAGGCCCCTGCCACTTCTCGCCGAGGCGCTCATTCTCGAAGGTCGGCTTCTTGGAGAGCGCCTCGAGACCGCCCTCCTGCTCGGTCGGATAGTGGCCGATGTTCAGCCGATAGGTATCGAGCGCGTTGGCGACCTGGGCGAGCAGAAGCTTGGTGGTGTTCTTCTCCGCGCCCTTTTGCTGCGGCAGGACGAACACGACCATCGCGCCCGCGAGCATCAGGATGACGACGATGACGAGGAGCACTTCGATGAGCGTGAAACCCGTCGTGCGACGCGGGAACCGATTCTGTTTCAATAGCTTGTTCAACTTCATGGTTGCCTAAGTGCGACGGGATGTTGGCGGCAAGATTCAACGTAACTCCAGTCCGTCGGAAATATTTTCCGGCACCCGGCCCACCTTCCACTGATTCGGTGCGGTGGCGAGGCGCTACTTCTCCGCCCGCTTGCGAAAAATGATCAGGTGTTGGCGCGGCAGAGTGCGGATGGTCTCGACGTATTCCAATGGTTGGGCGGTCATTTCCTTCTTCACCTGGGCCTCGGTCATCTTGTGCAGCGGCTTGATCGGGACCTCGGGATCTTCACCGCGATACTCGACAAACGCCACCCGCCCGCCGGGCTTCAACTGCCGGCAGATCGCGTCCATCATCTCCCACGGCTGGTCGAACTCGTGATACACGTCCACCATGAGCACGAGGTCCACGGGCTTGGGCAGCTTCGGATCGGTGGTGGTGCCGAGGACGCCGACGACGTTGGTGATGCCGCGCTCCTTCATCTTCACGGCGAGCAGGTCGAGCATCTCGGGTTGAATCTCCACGCCATACACCAGGCCTTGGCGGCCAACCATCTTGGCCAGACGCCAGCTGAAATAACCCGTGCCGCAGCCCAAATCCACGACGGTTTCGCCGCCCTTGAGGCCGAGCGCGGACATCACGAGATCGGGTCGCTCCTCCTGGTCGCGCTCGGGCCGGTCGAGCCACGGCGCGGCGACGTGCGACATGTAGTGGGCGATCTCACGCCCGAAGTAATACTTGCCCAAACCGTCGCGCGTTTTGACGCCGGTCTGATAGCGCAAGGCCGGGGTCGCCTTCTCCTGCGCAGTGCTGATGCAAGCCATGAGCGCAACGCTGCCGGCGGCGATGAGGAGGACAAGGCTGGCGGGGCGAAAAGGGTTTTGCATGGGCGAACCTTCCGAATGGTGCAGCCGCTTGGCAAGGGCAATCCCGGCTTAACCAGTTTACCGCCGAGGCCACGACTCCGCGCAGTAGCAGAAATTTCCTCGCGGCCAGCCTGACTTAGGTCTAGTCTGGCATGGTCAGCGGCTTGTATTGACCATGTCCACACGTCATCCCCATCGCGCTTCTGGGTTCACCCTGATCGAATTACTCGTCGTCATCGCGATCATCGCGATTCTGGCGGGGATGCTTTTGCCGGCGCTTTCCAAGGCAAAAGCCAAGGCCAAAGGCATTCAGTGCCTCAACAGCAACCGGCAGGTGGCCGTGGCCCAAAAGCTCTACATTGACGATCACGATGGGACTTTTGTCTTTCTCTGGCGCAACCCTCGCAACCCGGCCGAGGCGGGCGAGCCGACGTTGGCCCAAAGCCTGGTGCCTAACGCCAGCGTGATCTGGTGGCCGGACAAACTCTCTCGATACATTCCCGGCGACCCGAAAGCCTTCAACTGTCCAGCCCTGCGGCTGCCCGCCTTGCAGGCGGCAGGGGGCGCAGCCAGTGGGAACATGATGGGCATCGCCATGAGCCATGTAGAATTTGGGGTGACCGTAACCGCGCCAGCCAACAACAAGATCCGCGAAGTGCAGGTCGCCAAGCCAGCAGCTTCAATCTTCCTTTCCGATTCCGCACAAGTCAGCAATCCCACTGAGCCGGACCCGGACTTGTGGGTCGAGCGCGAGGGGTTCGCATCGGTGTATCTACGACCGCCCACGGACTCTAACTTCGCCACGCAGGAACCGACGCGCCTCGTAGCCCGGCACAACAAACGGGCACCCTGTGGCTTCGTAGATGGGCACGCAGAGGCTATGAAACCCAGCGAGACGGGCATGCAATATCCCAACGGCGACCCGCGCGCTCTTTGGGACAAGCAATAATCGGTAATCGCGCCTCCTCCATGACATTCCGCACCCTGCCCGGCCTGTTGCTCATCGCCCTCTTCAGCTTTAGCCTGTTCCCCGGCTGTAAACGCAAGCCAGCCAACCCACCCGCCGCCTTGCCCGTGCCCGTGCCTTCCACCGCGCTCACTCCGGAGCAAGCCGTGGCGGAACTCAATCGCTGTCTGGAACTTTGGACTTTCCAGCGCAACCAACCACCCAAGGACCTCAACGAGTTAGTCACGGCCGGCTACCTTCAACGCCTGCCCACTCCGCCCGCAGGCAAGAAATTCGCCTTCGATCCAGCCAAGATGCGCGTGCAGTTAGTCGCAGAGTGAGACTCGCGCTGGTGGGCCTCACACCGGCATCTGCAAGCCGACCTTGTCCGCCACTTGCGCCACGTCTTTGTCGCCGCGACCGGACAGGTTCACGATGATGAGGCCGTCTTTGCCAAGCTTCGGCGCGCGTTCCATGCAGGCGGCGACGGCGTGGGAGCTTTCCAGTGCGGGGATGATGCCGTCGAGCTTCGCGAGCTTCATGAACGCGGCAAGCGCCTGGTCATCCGTGGCGTAGCCGTATTCGACGCGGCCCTGGTCGCGGAGCCACGCGTGCTCCGGGCCGACGGCGGCATAATCCAAGCCGGCGCTGACACTGTGGGTGGATTGAATCTGGCCGAACTCGTCCTGGAGGATGTAGCTGCGCGTGCCTTGCAGCACGCCGAGCGAGCCGCCTTGGAAACGGGCCGCGTGTTGCTCCGGCAGAATCCCGCGCCCACCCGCCTCGACGCCGAGCATCTTCACTGAGGCGTCATTGAGGAACGGGTAGAATAGGCCAATGGCGTTCGAGCCGCCGCCGACGCACGCGATGAGCAAGTCGGGCAATCGCTCCTCCTGCTCCAGAATCTGCCGCCGCGCCTCGTCGCCGATGATGCGCTGGAAATTGCGGACCATCACCGGATACGGATGCGCGCCGTAGGCCGTGCCGAGGATGTAGTGCGTGCTGCGGATGTTCGTGACCCAATCGCGCATCGCCTCGTTGACGGCCTCCTTCAACGTCTTCTGCCCCGCGTGGACGGGCACGACTTCGGCACCGAGCATCTTCATGCGGAACACGTTCAACTTCTGCCGCTCGCAATCCACCGCGCCCATGTAGATCACGCATTGCATGCCGAACATCGCGGCGACCGTCGCCGTGGCCACGCCGTGCTGGCCCGCGCCGGTCTCGGCGATGATCCGCGTCTTGCCCATGCGCTTCGCGAGGAGGATTTGGCCCATCGCGTTGTTGATCTTGTGCGCGCCGGTGTGGTTGAGGTCTTCGCGCTTGAGGTAAATCTTCGCGCCGCCCAACTCGCGCGTGAGCCGCTCGGCGAAGTAAAGCGGCGTGGGCCGGCCGATGAATTCGCGGAGGTAGTAGCTCAACTCGCGCTGGAACTCGGGATCGTGCTGCGCGCGGAAATACTCGTTCTCCAGCTCCTGCAACGGATGCGCGAGCGTCTCGGGGACAAACCGCCCGCCGAAGGGACCAAAGTGTCCGTGGGCGTCGGGGACAGTCGGAGTGGCGACACTGCTCATGGGGACAAAGTAACAAGGTGGCCGGGGCGGGCCAATGGGGAAGTTGGGGGGCACGTAATCCGTAATGCGTAAGGGCCCAAGGCGTTCGTCAGCCGACCGCCTTTACGCATTACGAATTATCCAATCTCCTGCTCCATCTCGCGGACAATCTCCACGAACCGCCGCACCAGCCCGGCGTCCTTCTGGCCGAGCGCGGACTCGACGCCGCTGGACACGTCCACGCCGAAGGGCCAGACCTGCTGCACAGCGTCGGCGACGTTCTCCGGCGTCAGGCCGCCGGCAAGGATGACGGGCCGGCCGAGTTCTTTCGCCTGCGCGGCGAGTTCCCAGTTGAACTTCTCGCCGGTGCCGCCGCGCTGACCGGGCACGTAGCTGTCGAGCAGCCACGCATCCACCGCGTAGTCGGGGAGCGGCTTGAGCGATTCGGCGTTCTGGATGCGGAAGGCCTTGATGACCTTGAGCGGGGCGAACTGCCGGCAGAACTCCGGCGTTTCCTCGCCGAGGAATTGCAGCGTGTCGAGGCCACACTCGGCGACGGTGGCGCGCACCGCGTCGGCGCTGGCGTTCACGAACACACCCACCTTGGCGACGAACGGAGGGAGCGCGTGGATGATTTGTGCGGCGGCGGCGGCCGTGAGATGGCGCTTGCTGCCCGCGAAGAACATGAAGCCCAGCGCGTCCGCCCCGGCCTCGACGGCGGCGAGCGCATCCGGCAAGCGCGTGAGGCCGCAGATTTTGACCTTGGTATGCACGGCTACTTGATGAGTTCGTAATGGCCGATCATCGGCAGCGGTTTGCACTGGCCGCCGGCGGCGTTGACGATGCCGAGGATGGTCAACACCAGCCAGCCCACCCACAGAAGCGGAATGGCGAGGACGCGAATCATGTTCACAAACGGGATGATGCCGATGACGAAGCAGCCGACCGAAGCTACGATGCTGGCGAGGCCGAGCACCAAACCCTGGTTGGCGTGATACTTGGCAAACTTCGAGTTCGGCGCGGCGAGGTGGCCCACGACGAACAGGAGCCACCGGTAGGCGATGATGGCGAAGGCGCGGTTCTTCTCGATGTCGTCGGCCGCCGAGCCAGGGGCGCTCGGGGGAGCCGGCGGGGCAGCGTTGGCCGCGCCCGGCACCGGCGGCACGGCGGGCGGAGACGCGGGCCGGCAGTTCGCGAACTCCGGACCCGCCTTCGCCGCGAGCCAGTTGGTCATGCCCTCGCGCCAGACGTAGGTGTCGGGCGAAATCGTTCCATTGGTGAGCAGCGCCGTCAGCGCGGCGGTGTCCACGGGGGCGGAGGGTTGGCCGTTCTGAACGTATCTCCAAGTGCTCATGGTCGCTGGTTTGGTTGTCCGTGATGACACCACATTGGCACGGGAGCGGCAAACAGTTTGTCCCGTCGGACGTCACTTCCCCGCCACGTCCAAGCACACCAAGTCCACGCCGCTACGGCAGTAGATGCGCCCGTTGGCAAGCACCGGCGGCGCCCAAGTGCTGTTGCCTCCGAGGACTTGCGCTGAAGCGAGTTCGCGGAAGCCCGTGGGTGAAGCCTCCGCCAATCCGAGCCGCCCGCGCTCCCCGTAGAGGATGAGCCGTCCGTCCGCAAGCATGAGCGAGCCTTTGCCGTAGGTTTGCGTGGACCACTTCACGGCGCCGGTGATGACATCGAGGCAGCGAAGCTGGCTTTCATCGAAGCCGTAGAGATGGCCCTGCCAGAGCACGCAGGCGTTGAAGTGGTTCTTCATGTTCTTGTTCGACCAGACCTGCTGGATGCCATTGGCCGACATTTGCAGCAGAGCGCAGCCCGAGCCGTAACCGGAGGAGATGAAGATCTTGTCCTCGAAGATGACCGGTGTCGCAGCGTTCACGTCGTAGCTCGTGCGCCAGTTGAAATGCCACAGCACGCGGCCGTTGCTGACCGCGCGGCCTGTCAACCCACCCGCACTGAACACCGCCACGGCGCGGTCGCGCGCGAGGTCGAACGCGATTGGCGACGAGTAGCCCGCCGCGAGATTGCCGTTGGCCCACACCACGCGCCCCGACTTCTTCTCCAGCGCGACGACGGACCGCCCTGACGCGCCGGTCTCCAGGATGAGCAGCTCCCCCTCGACGAGCGGCGAGCCAGCGAAGCCCCACTGCGGGATGAAACCGGCGAAGTCATCAATGATCCGTTTGGACCAGACCAGCGCGCCGTTCGCGGCGTTCATGCAGAGCAGATGGCCGTTGCGGCTGACAGTGAAGACCAGGTTGCCGTCCACCGTGGGCGTGCAACGCGGCCCCGGATAGCCGTTCGGATCAGCGGCGGTGCAGGGGTATTTGTAATCCCACACCAGCTTTCCACTCGTGGTGTCGAGGCACATCACGTGGTCCACGTCGCTCACGTTTCCCATTGTGTAGAGCCGCCCTGCGGCGACGGACACCGAGGAGAAACCGACGCCGACCTTGGCGGCCCACACCCGGGGCGGGCCGTCCTTGGGCCAGGACGTGAGAAAACCCTTCTCGGCGGAAACACCGTTGCGCTTCGGCCCGCGCCACTGCGGCCAGTCGAAGGAGTCTTGCGCTGCAACCGGAGACGCAAGCGCGACCAAGATCAGGCAGACGGACAAGCAGCGGGCGTTCACAGTGCGAGGCTAATCCCGCTTCGATGGCATCGTCAACGATTCGACCAAGCGCGACGCACCTTCATGCACGCGGCGGACGAATTCGATGTTGCTTCGGCCCGTCCGCTCTCCGCAACGCCATGACCAAACTCAACCGCCGGCAGTTCGTTCAAGGGTCGCTCGCCAGCTTGGGTGCGGCAGGGATCGCACCCTCGTTGCTCGGCGCATCCGCCGCATCAGGTGCGGGCGGTCAGGAGCTCTACAACGGCATCCGCCTCCCCACGCCGTGGCCGCCGCAGCCCTCCACGCCCACGCCGAAGCCAGCGCCTTTGCCGCCGCACCTAGCCACGCCGCCGGTGGTTATTCCCATTGATGTCGGGCGACAGTTGTTCGTGGATGATTTCCTCATCGGGCAAACCACGTTGACCCGCACCTTCCATCAACCCGTCTGGCATCCGGCCAATCCCATCCTTCAGCCCGACCAGCCGTGGGAGAAGCTCGGTCCCTCGCCGATGGCGTCGGCCTTCAGTGCCGGCGTCTGGTGGGACCCGCGCGACCGCCTCTTCAAGCTCTGGTATATGGCGGGCTACCGCCGCGCCACCGCGCTCGCCGTCTCTCAAGACGGGGTGAAGTGGGAGAAGCGCGACTGGGGCGTCGTGCCCGGCACGAACATCGTCCACACCGGCGACCGCGATTCCGCGAGCGTCTGGCTCGACCTCGACGAACCCGACCCGCAGCGCCGCTACAAGCTCTTCCGCGCCCACCGCGAGGAGGTCAACGGTCGCGGCGAATGGTCCTTTCAAATTCACCTCTCCGCCGACGGCGTTCACTGGGGGCCGGTCGTTGGCCACAGCAACGGCATTTACCCGCGCAGCACCGTCTTCTGGAATCCCTTCCGCCGTGTGTGGGTCTTTGGCTTGCGCAAGGACTCCTCCACCGCCATCGGGCGCTGCCGCCGCTACTACGAGTGCAAGGACGGCGTGGCGGACGCTGCGAAGAATCCCGAAGAGCGGAGCTGGTGGGTCGGCGCGGACTCGCTCGACCCGGCCCGCGCGGACACGCAGCTCGCGCCGCAGCTCACGAACCTGGACTGCGCCGCTTACGAGAGCTTGCTCCTCGGCAGCTACACGCTCTGGCGCGGCAAGGCGGACGCCGCGACTGGTCGCCCGGAGTTGAACGACGTCTGCCTCGGCTACAGCCGCGACGGCTTTCACTTCACGCGCCCGGACCGCCGGCCCTTCCTCGCGCTGTCCGAGCGCAAGGGCGATTGGAACTGGGGCAACGTCCAGTCGGCCGGCGCGGGCTGTCTCGTCGTCGGCGACCGGCTCTACTTCTACGCCAGCGGAAGGCGCGGTGGCCCGGCGGAGTTCCCCGACGGCGACGGCTGCACCGGCCTGGCCACGCTGCGCCGCGATGGCTTCGCCTCGTTCGGCACCGAGACCGAAGGCGTGCTCACGACGCGCCCGGTGCGCTTCACCGGCCAGCATCTCTTCGTGAACCTCGCCGCACCATCGGGCGAACTGCGCGTGGAAATTCTGGACGAGCAAGGCAACGCGCTCGCGCCCTTCACCGCCGCCAACTGCGCGCCCGTGCGAGGTGACGCCACCAAGCTCGCCGTCCGCTGGCAGGGCGCGGCCAACCTGAAGGCGTTAATCGGGAAGCCGGTGAAATTCCGCTTCACGCTGCTGCGCGGCCAGCTCTACGCCTTCTGGGTCAGCCCGGAAACCAGCGGCATCAGCCGCGGCTACCTGGCGGGCGGCGGCCCGGGCTTCCTGCGGTCGACGGATATTTGATGGTCCGATCTCGGGATTTCCCGCTTATCCGGTGGAGTCCCGCGTTGACAGCGTTTTCCAACTCCGGTTGCTTCACGCCATGCTTGTTCCCCGATGCTGGCTGCTGGCCCTGCTTTTCCTGAGTGTTCCCGCACTGCGCGCCGCCGATGCTCCGCTGGGCTTTCCCGCCGGCCAAGCCGAGCGGCAACTGGCGCTGGAAGCCAAGCACGACGCGGCATTGAAGGCAGAGAACCTCAAAACCTGGATGCGCGAGATGACCACGCGTCCGCATCATCTCGGCTCGCCCAAGGCGAAGGAAAACGCCGAGTTCATCGCGCGGCTCTTCCGCGAGTGGGGTTACGAGACGAGCATCGAGGTCTTCGACGTGTTGTTCCCCACACCCAAAACGCGCGAGCTGTCGCTGCTGCGTCCGTTCCCCTTCAAGGCGTCGCTCACGGAGAAAATCATCAGCACCGACTCCGCCGCCGACGCTTTGGCGAAAGAGTCACTCGCGCCCTACAACGCTTACTCCGGCGAGGGCGACGTGACCGGGCCGCTGGTTTATGTGAACCAAGGTGTGCCGGCGGATTACGAGGTGCTCGAACGCCACGGCATTGACGTGAAGGGCAAGATCGTCCTTGCCCGCTATGGCGGCTCGTGGCGCGGCATCAAGGTGAAGGTCGCCGCCGAGAAGGGCGCGCTCGGCTGCCTCATCTTCAACGACCCGCTGGAGGTCGGTTACGCGCAGGGCGCAGCTTATCCCGCCGGCGCTTACAAGCACGACACTGCTGTCCAGCGCGGCTCCGTCGTGGATTTGCCGCTGCGCCCCGGCGACCCGCTCACGCCCGGCTACGGCGCGACGAAGGATGCGAAGCGCCTCCCCCGCGAGCAGGCCGAGACCATCATGAAAATCCCCGTCCTGCCGATCTCCTCCGCCGACGCGGAGCCGCTGCTCAAGGCCATGGACGGCCCGGTCGCGCCGGCCGAGTGGCGCGGCGCGCTGCCGTTGACCTACCGGCTCGGCGGCGGGCAGACGGTCGTGCGGCTCAAGGCGGAGTTTCACTGGAACCTCGTGCCGACCTACAACGTGATTGCGCGGATGAAGGGCGCGCAGTTCCCCGACCAATGGGTGCTGCGCGGCAACCATCACGACGCGTGGGTCATCGGCGCGCGCGACCCCATCAGCGCGCTGGCACCACTGCTGGAAC
>JBJTAU010000156.1:0-3043 GCA_046090965.1 Limisphaerales bacterium
GCCGAAGCCACCGACCTGAAGTCCGCCGAACCGCAGCGCTTCGCCGCGCTGCGCGAGCAACTCCTCAAGCACAATGCCGCCGTCGAAGCCGAAGGCCCCGATTGGTGGAAGACCTTGAGTTCGAACGGCGGCAAAGCCAAAGGCGACGAAGCGCCCGCGAAGAAGAAGGGGAAGAAGCAATGAGCCAGGTTCTGGTCAGTCTGCTCTTCCTCCTGTTCATGTTCGGTTTGATCGAACACGTCTTTGGCAACAAACGTGGTCGTTGGCCGCGCACGAAGGAGTTGGGGTTGGATTTGGTGCACGCGGTGTTCAACCAAGTCGTGACCAAATGGCTGGTCGGTGTGGCGGTGTTTGCCCTCGCGGTGGCGATTCTGACTCCGCTGGTTGTCTTTGGCGTGCAGGCCTTGGATGCCGAAGGGAAGTTCAAGGGTTTTGGCCCCATCGCCGCGCTGCCCTTGTGGTTGCAGTGTGCGGGTGCCGTCGCGCTCGGTGATTTCCTGCTCTATTGGATTCACCGCATCTTCCATCGCCGCGTGCTCTGGCCCTTTCATGCCGTCCACCACAGCTCCGAGCAGTTCGACTGGATAAGCACCTTCCGCAGCCATCCCGTGAACGAAATCGTCGGCAACGTGTTTCTCTCGGCCCCGTTTCTTCTCCTCGGGTTTTCGCCCGCTGCGTCCTTCCTCTCGCCCGCCGTGCTCGGGCTTTACACCATTTTGGTGCATGCTGACGTGAACTGGACCTTCGGCCCTTTGCGCTACGTGCTGGTCTCGCCCGCGTTCCACCGCTGGCATCATTCGAAGGCCCCGGAAGCCGTGGATCGCAACTTCGCCAGCTTGCTGCCGGTGTGGGATGTGCTGTTCGGCACGTGCTACTTTCCCCCTGGCCGAACGCCGTCGGACTTTGGGGTTCACGAGCCCGTGGCCCGAACCTGGCGCGGGCAGATGCTCCACCCTTTCAGGAAACGTCCCTCTCCCTCCCTATGAAATCTCCGTGCCCTCGGCTCCGCTTGGAACTACCCCGCCTGCACTTTATCGCCGCGCTGGCTTTTGCCTTGGTCAACGGTGTCGTCCTCGGCCAGAGCGCGGACGGGACGCGCGTGCTCACTGACATCGCCTACAAGCAAGGGGGCGCGCTCACCGACTCCGAGCGCGCCCGCTGCAAGCTCGACGTTTACCTGCCCGCGACCGGCAAGAACTTCGCCACGCTCGTGTGGTTTCACGGCGGCGGTTTGCAGAAGGGCGACAAGGCCGGCACGCCGAGGACGACACGGCAGTCTCGACGAAGGGCACTCCGAGCACCGGGGCTAGGACTTTGACCGACTCTGAAGCGGTCCTGCTTGGTGCTGACTACTTCGGTCCGGGGTCGGTCGCCAGCAACTCGGCAACGGGCAAGGCGATTCGCCGCTTGTTGTCCACGTAGTAATCGCTGGTGGTGGTGATGTTGGTGTGGCGCAAGGCCGTCATTGCCGCGAACAATCCAAATCGATCGTTGATCAGCGAACCGAATTCCTTCCGGAGCGTGTGCAGCGGCCGGGCGGCCGTAACCCCCTGCGCAGCCAGCCAGGCGTAGAGGCTTTGGAACACGGACTCCGCCCGATAATATTGACGGTTCAATCCTTGCCGCGGCCGGCCCTTTGCAACGATGTAAAACCTGGAATCCACCGGAGCAAGGCGCTTGAGTTCCAGCGTCAGCAAGTGGTCCAACTGGACCTCGGCTTCGCTGCCCTCGGTCTTGACGTCGTGGTGTTCGGTCGGTTTGACCGCAACAGTGCCGTTGTCGAAGTTGAAATGCCCACACTCCAGCGCGTCGATTTCACCCTTCCGCAACCCCGCCCCGAAACCCAGAAGGAAGACCTTGTAGGCCTCCGGATTCTGCACCGCCAAATCCTGGCGTGCGGTTTGGAGCAGCTTCGCTGCGTTGATGTCGCTGTTGTATTTCGGAGGCCGGGATTTCTTGATGACGATCTCGTGGAAAGGAAGCACTTCGGGCAGACGCACATCCAGCTTCTTGATCCACTTTCTGGAGAACAGCGCCCGGGCGCAGCGCAGATAGGAGTTGCAGGAACGGATTACGCTGCCTTGCTTCGCGGGGTTGTTGTCGGCGGTCTTGATGTAGCGTTTGCGCCAGTCCTCGATGCGGGCCGGTGTCACCTCAGCCAGACGAACCTGATCCACCTGTTCAACCCACGCGGTTCGCTTGCCGTTTCGGTAGGAGAATTTGTCACTGGTTTTGCCCATGCCAAAAATGTCGGCAACGATCCGGCGGAAGTAGCCTGAGTATGTCCGGAAGGTCTTGGCCTTGAGGCCTGACTTCGCCGCGACCTCTTGAAGAAACTGTCCGATCGTGGGGTCATCGCGCCGCACGATCATCGGCGGATTGAACTCGGCTTCGGCGGCGGCCCAACCCTTGCCGTAAATGGCCTTATAGATGTCGCGCGCCTTGACGGCCGCAGCTTCCGCGTTGCTGGTTCCCAAGGCGAAGCCCATGCGTTTTCCCAAGTGCTGGATTCGGATGCTCCATTCGTTCACTTCGGCGCGTTCGCCATCATTGGTGTAGCTCCGCTTTTCCAAGCGGGCCTTCCAGTAGTCCTTGTGCATTTTCGACAACTGCCGGTTGGCGGGGGGACGATGATCCCCTGGCCGGTCGTAGCGCCGAAAAATCTTGGCCACTTCTTGACCACTTTTTCGGTTTTGAAGGGTTGTTTCGAGTAGCATAAGCGCGCATTGCGCGAGAGGATAATAGGCCAAAAACCCTTGAAAACAAGGCGATTGTGGGCCACTTGGCGCTACTTGACACAACCGATGTGGATAAAACTTCGGATCAGAAGGTTGCAGGTTCGAGTCCTGCCCGGCGCACCAAGGCTCAGGCCGCGATCTCCACAAAGGTGCGGCGGAGCTTGCCGTCTCGGGCTTCGCAGCTGAACCAGCCCTTCTCCTTCGAGAGGTCGTGGTTCGTGCGCCAGGCAGAGCAGCAGCGGTTTGTGGTCAGCGTCGTGTCGCCTACGCGCCGCTCGGTGAAACCGTGGAAGTGACCACAGAAG
>JBJTAU010000157.1:0-3405 GCA_046090965.1 Limisphaerales bacterium
GTCCACGCCACCGCTGCGCGAGCTGCCTGCGGCGTCTGGTTCGACGCGGATCATTTCATATGTGCGCTCCAGCATGGCGGCACAGCGGCGGCGGATTACTCCGGCCGCAAGGTGCATTATTACCACAGCGCGATGCACCCGTGGGTGAAGTCGGACAAACCCGGCAAATGCACCGTTTGCGGCATGGATCTCGTGCCGGTCTACGAAGGCCAGGCGGGCTTCGCCGTGAGCGCTGGTCTCGTGACCCTCGGCACCAATGCCATCCAGGCCGCGCACGTGCAGACCGTGGAGGTTCGTCGGCAGCCGTTGCGGCGCACCCTGCGCGTCGCGGGCATTATCGACGACAACGACACGCGCCATCGTCGCCTCTCCGCCTACGTCGAGGGCCGTATCGAGAAACTGCACGTCAATTTCGTCGGCGCGGAGGTCAAGGAAGGTGAGCCGCTCGCCACCTTTTACAGCCCGATGCTTCTGAACACCGAGCGCGAATACGTGCTGCTCTTTCGCCAAAGCCAGGCCGCACACAGCTACGCACTCACCACCGAGCACAAGCGCCTGCTCACCGCCGCCGAGCAGCGCCTCACCCGTTACGGTCTCACACCCGCGCAAATCGCGAAGCTGCCATTCAAATCCGAGACCAACCACCTCAGTGAGATCCTCGCTCCCATGAGCGGCACCGTCGTCACGCGCGAGATTTACGAAGGCCAGTTCGTGAAGGAGGGCGACAAGCTTTTCGAACTCGCCGACTTCTTCACCATGTGGTTCCAGTTCGATCTTTATGAACGCGACCTCGCGTGGGTGCGGGTCGGGCAGCCGGTGGAAATCACCGTGCCCAGCGTGCCGGGGAAGAAATTCACCGCCACCGTCAGTTTCATTGAACCGAACCTCAACGACATGACCCGCACCGCGCGCGTCCGTGTCGAGCTGCAGAACCCGCTCATCACCGTGGAAGGCCGCGCGCGCCGCGAGTTGCTGCATAAGACTTACGCCGAAGCCGTCGTGGGCCTCGATACGCCGGAAGTTCTCGCCCTCCCGCGCTCGGCCGTGCTGCACACCGGCGACCGCTCGGTGGTCTATGTGGACAAAGGCGGCGGCGCTTACGAACAGCGCCGCGTGAAACTCGGCCGCGCCGGCGATGAGTATTGGGAAATCCTCGACGGCGTGAAGAACGGCGAGCGCATTGTGACCACGGGCAATTTGTTGATAGATGGACAAGCTCAACTCAACTCGCAGGCCACCGATACCGGAAGTTCCACTCCGTCCGCAGTTGCGCCCGCGCACCAGCACACGCAGGTGCTGCCGCCGGGTGTGAAGCCCTACCCGCTCGACGTGTGCATCGTCGGGGGCGAGAAGCTCGGCTCGATGGGCGAACCAGCGACGCTGATTCACCAAGGCCAGCAGGTAAAATTCTGCTGCTCCGGCTGCCAGCCCGAGTTCGAGGAAGACCCGACCAAGTTCCTCAAGAAACTTTCCGCGCTCCCGTCGAGCGCCGCTCCACAAACCAAAAGCCCACAGAAACAATGAAAGCCACCACCGCAATCCTAGTCGCCGCATTCGCCGCCGCCGTCCTCGTCGGCTGCGACAAGAAAGAACCCGCCGCGACCGCCCCCAACGCCGACGCGCCCAAGCCAGGCACCGATGCCAAAGTCGCCGCGAAGCCCTACCCACTCGACGTGTGCATCGTCGCCGGCGAGAAGCTCGGCTCGATGGGCAAGCCACACGTCATCGTGCACGAAGGTCAGGAAATTAAGTTCTGCTGCTCCGGCTGCGAACCCGACTTCAAGAAGGAGCCGGCCAAGTTTCTCGCCAAGCTAACGCCGAAAAAGTGAACCGCAGAATTCGCCACAAAAAGGCACATGAGGCACAAAAGGAGGCGAAGAAATGAACCAGCCCAACCAGACAAAGGACCCCATCTTCCAACTCTGTGACCGTGTGCGTGAGGCGAGCTTTGCGCTGCATAAGTATCTTCGCCACGGACATGTCGAGAAGGTGTATCAGAACAGTTTGCTTCATCGCCTTCGCAAGCAGGGACCCATCGCCGAGGCGGAAGTGCCGCTGCAAGTGCGCGATGAGGATGGAACGGTGCTGGGCGATTTCTTCGCCGACCTACTGGTGCAAAAGGAGCTGCTCGTCGAGCTGAAGGCCGTGAAGCAACTCACCGACGAGCACGTGGCCCAAGTCCTCGGCTACATGCGCGCCTCCGGCATCGAACACGCGCTGCTCATCAACTTCGGCAGTGCCCGACTCGAAATCCGCAAGTTCATCCTCAACGACGCCTTCCGAGCCGAACCACCGGTGAGTCCAAAACCCAAGTCCTTCATCGCTCTCCTCTTTGCGCCCCTTTGTGCCTCTTTGTGGCAATGAACCAAGCCTTTGTGGCCCATGATTAACCGCCTCATCGAATGGTCTTTGCGGAACCGCTTCCTCGTGGTGTGCGGCGTGTTCTTCCTCGTCGCGTTCGGCACGCGGGCGCTGTTCCGCACGCCGGTGGATGCGATTCCCGACCTGTCCGAGAACCAGGTCATCGTGTTTGCGGATTGGCCGGGGCGCTCACCGCAGGAGGTCGAGGACCAAGTCACGTATCCGCTCTCGGTCGGGCTGCAAGGGCTGGCGGGCGTGAAGACCGTGCGCGCGAACTCGATGTTCGGTTTCACGCTGCTGACCATCATCTTCGAGGAGCGCGTGGACAACTACTTCGCCCGCACGCGCGTGCTGGAGCGGCTGAACTTGCTCGCCGCGCAATTGCCCGCCGGCGTCGTTCCGCAGCTCGGCCCGGACGCGACCGGGCTGGGCTGGGTCTATCAGTATTACCTCCACGTTGACCCGCAGCACGCGCACGCCCTTGCGCGCACAAACTCAGGCTCTCAACTCTCAACTCTCAACTCTCAACCCGCCTACGACCTCGGCCAGCTTCGCGCCCTCCAAGACTGGTTCATCCGCTACCAGCTCAACGCCGTGCAGGGCGTCGCGGAAGTCGCGAGCATCGGCGGCTTCGTGCGGCAGTATCAAATCGAGGTCAGCTCGCTCAAGATGCGCGCGCGCAAGGTCACGCTAAAGGACGTGATGGACGCCGTTGGCGCGAGCAACCTGAACGTCGGCGGCAAGGTCATCGAGGAGAACGGCATGGAGTTCGTCGTGCGCGGGCTGGGCCTTGTGAAGTCGCTCGCGGACCTGGAGAACATCGTGCTGATGGAACGCGGCGGCGTGCCGATTTACCTCAAGGACGTGGCCACCGTGCAGATCGGCGGCGACTTCCGGCGAGGCACGCTCGACGTGGACGGCCGCGAAGTGGTCGGCGGCATCGTCGTGATGCGCAACGGCGAGAACGCGCTCGCGACCATCAACCGCGTGAAGGAGAAGATTCGCCAAATCCAACCGAGCCTCCCGCCGGGCGTGACCATCAAG
>JBJTAU010000158.1:0-2671 GCA_046090965.1 Limisphaerales bacterium
GGCGCTCAGTGACGGCGGTGTGGCCGCCGGATTGCCGCGCGAGGTGGCCACCAAGCTCGCCGCGCAGACGCTCCTCGGCGCGGCGAAGATGGTTCTGGAAACCGGCCAGCATCCCGGCGCGCTCAAGGACATGGTCACCAGTCCGGGCGGCACGACCATCGAGGGCCTGCACGAACTGGAAAAGGCCGGCGTGCGCGGCGGCTTGATGAACGCCGTGCGCGCAGCGGCGGAGAAGTCGAAGAGGCTCGGGCAAGGCTAGGCTGCGCTGCCCGTCCGGTTTTTCTGCGTCACTCGCCCCGCGCCAATCGGCAAGCTCCCCGCACCATGAACTTCCCGCCGCCCTCCGAAAAGCAGGCGCAGGTCATCTGGTTCTCCGTCACCACGCTGGCGGTGGCCGTCGTGCTGGGCGCGCTGGGCGGCATCGTTTGGACGCTGGGCTTCCTGCTCAACAAGCTGGCGTCGCTCATTCTACCACTCGCCATCGCGGGCATCATCGCCTGCCTGCTGGACCCGGTCGTGGACTTCTTTGAGCAGCGGCTGAAGATCCCGCGCATCCGCGCCATCCTCCTCGTGTTCTTCATCGGCGTGGCCATCGTGGTGCTCATGCTGGGGACCGTGGTGCCGGAGTTGGTGGTCCAAGCCAACAAACTTCTCCACAACCTGCCCGAGTATTCCGACAAGTTCCGCGAGCGGTTCAGTAACTGGCTCGCCGACTCACAATGGGGCCAGAAGGCGAAGATCGCCTGGGACCAGGAGGTTGGCGCAAAGGTGGAGCAGGCAATCAAGGACATCGCGCTGCTCATCTCCGACTGGCTGCTCGCGCATGTCGGCAGCTTCGCCGTCTTCATGGCCTACGCCGTCGGCCTCGCGCTGGTGCCGGTGTATGTGTTCTACTTCCTGTTGGAGAAGTCCGGCATCCAGACCAACTGGACCGACTACCTGCCCATCCGGGAATCACAGGCCAAGGAGGAACTCGTCTTCGTCCTCTCCTCCATCAACGACTGCATCATCGTTTTCTTCCGGGGCCAGATCCTCGTCTCCATCTGCTCCGGCACGCTGCTGGGGTTGGGGTTGCTGCTGTGTGGCATTGACTACGCGGTGCTGCTCGGCGCGGTGGCGGCGGTCATCTGCATCCTGCCCTACATCGGCAGCATCATCACCTTCGTCCTCGCCGCAATTCTGGCCGCCGTGCAATACGGCGACGCCAACCACTTCCTCGCCGTGGCCGGCGTGTTCGTCTTCGTGCAGGTGGCTGAAGGGTTGGGCTACTCACCGCGCATCCTCGGCAACCGCGTCGGCTTGCACCCGCTCACCATCATCATCTGCGTGATGGCCGGCACCAAGCTCATCGGCGGCATCCTTGGCGGCCTGCTGGCCATCCCCATCACCGCCGCGCTGCGGACCATCATGTTCCGCTACGTGTGGAAGAAGCCGGTCGAAGCAGGGGAAAGTAAGTAGTGATTAGTAATTAGTCGGACGCCCGGATGACTTCCGTGACTAATTACTAATCACTTTCCCCCGCTGAACCACGCGCGCAGTTTCGCCAACGCCTTCGCCCGGTGGCTCAAGCCGTTCTTCACGCTCTCGCCCAACTCCGCGAATGAATTCTCCTGCCCGAGTGGGATGAACAACGGGTCGTAGCCGAAGCCGCCGCTGCCGCGCGGTGCGAAATCAATCCAGCCCTCGCAAGCGCCCTCGAAGAGTTGTGGTGCGGTAGAGACGCGCTGCCGCGCGTCCGGCTGTTCGGCCCCACCATCGTTCACCGCCACCAACGCCAGCACGCAGCGGAAGCGAGCGGTGCGCCGCGCCTGCGGCACGTCCGCGAGCAGGCGCAGCAATTTCGCATTGTTGTCCGCGTCCGGGCTGTTGCCTTCATGCCCTGAATCCATCGCGGCGAAGCGCGCGGAGTGGACACCGGGTGCGCCGGCCAGCGCGTCCACTTCGAGGCCCGAGTCATCGGCGAGGACAAACGTGCGCTCCGCTCCAAGGCCGCTGCGTTCTGTGGCCGACAGGCCCGTCAGCCAGCCCGACAAGGACTCGGCCTTCTTGAGCGCATTGCCCGCGAAAGTGTCCGCGTCCTCGATGGCGACCGGCGCGGCAGGAAATTCCTTGAGCAAGGCCCGGCAGGTGAAACCGGAGCCGAGGATGGCTTGGATTTCTCCGACCTTGTGCGCGTTGCGCGTGGCGATGAGCAGCGTCGTCATGCCGCCAGGCTACAACGGACGTCCGATGTGATAAAGAGGAGCCGAGCTCGCGAAGCGCTCCGGGCCGACGGGGATCAGCCCTACCCGTAATGGACGATCATGATGCCGTAGTCGGGCAGCATGTGGCCGGTGGAGTCCATCGCTCCGTAGCCGATGGCGCTGATGTGGATGATGTGCTCGCGGCCGACCTTGTTCAGGAAGTCCGTGACCTTCTCGTCGAAGAGGTCGTGGCCCACCTCAACGCAGGCACCGCGCTTGATGGTTTTGACCCGGATTTTTTTCTCCTCGTGCTTTTCCTCGGCATGCGCGGTCTTCTTTACGAGGGACTCCTGCGGGCCGTGGTGGTGCGGCACGACGAGCGGTTTATGATCGTGGGCGTGCCCGGCGGGTTGTGCCGGAGCCGGGGCGGTGGCGGGGGTGGCGTGTGAGCCGGGGGCGGGAGGGGGTGGGGGTGTGAGTGCCGGGGG
>JBJTAU010000159.1:0-2950 GCA_046090965.1 Limisphaerales bacterium
CCACCACCGCCCTGGCCGCCGCCTGCAACGGATACACCTGCGATCGAAAACTGACTACCACCGCCCTGCTGACCGCCGCCGCCTTGGCCGCCACCGAGGCCGCCCAAGCCACCACCTTGGCCGCCGCCGCCACCACCACCTTGGCCGCCACCCTGACCACCACCAGCCTGAACGGCTTGGATAGGATTCGCCACGACGCTTTGCAGGCCCTGCACGAAGGTGTCCGGGTTCACTTTGAAGGTCCGGGCGAACAACGAAGCCTGTTCCGGCAACTTCGGAGAAAAGACGATCGCGTATTCCTCAACGGAGAACTTCAAGCCGGCCGCCCGGTTGTCAGGCATTTTCACTTCGGCCGTCTTGCAGATCACATCAAGCACCTGACGCAGGGTTAGATCCTTGAGAATCGTATCGACCTTGATGATGACCGTTTCGAGGTCCGGCTTCTGTGTGCCGCCCGCGGCGGCGGCAATGGGATTACCCATGGGATCCAACACCGGAGCGACCGGGGCGGCGACCGCAGCCGCCGCACCACCACCGGGACCGGCCGGCACGTTGGCCGAGATGTAGTCGGTGATGACGTTGTTGATCAGGTAGTTCAGCCCCTTCTTCTCCGGGTCATACTTCTTGGTGTCCGCATCAAGCGCCTTGACCACTTCTGCAAGGGTCAGACCAGGATAGTTGATTTCGGGAAAGACGATGTCGTCGAGCTTCTTGTTGATACGCTGGGCACCCTTACTGGTCCAGGTGAGGTAAGGCTGAATTGAGTTGGTCCGGAAATACGGGTTGGGGACGGGCAGGTCAGTGCGCGTTGACTTGTTCCACTCCTTGGTGACTTCAACGACACGATCGCCATAGGTCTTTTCCCGTTTTTTGCTTTCGATGTCGAACTGTGCCTCCATTACCAATCGGAGGTAAAAATAGGCGGCCTCGTTGACCGGATCTTTTTTGATCGCCTCCTCCAAACGCTTCTTGGCTTCCTCATACTCGCCCATCTGCCAGTAAAGCTGTCCATCCCGAACCAACTGCAAGACGGCGGTGCGTTCCTCCATCAACTTTGGCTGCCGCGTGACGACCTGCTGACTGGGCAGGCGACCGCGATGCGCGGCCTCGACGCGGTCGTTGAAGCGCTTGAAGTTCTCCGCTGACGCGTTGTTGGGATCGAAGGGAAAAATTTTGTCCACCTCTGATGCGGCAGCCCTGAACTCATACTTCTCCTGGAGTGCCAACCCCTGTTGCAGGCGGCACTCGACCAACCCGGCCAGCGCGTCACGGTAGGATTTCTCCACCGCTTCCACCCCGCCCAGCAGCTTGGCATGGCCGATCGCCTCCTCGTAGAGTTTGGCGGCGTCGGTGAAGTTCTTCTCCTTCTGGAGCCGTTTGGCGCGTTGCAGGTTTTCGTCCAAGACGAGCTTCCGTTCCTGACGACGCAACGCCTCCTCCTCCGCGATGGCCACCGGATCAGGGCCGGCCGGGGCCGGTCTCCCGATGGTCGTGAGCAAACACAAAAGGCCGGAAACCAGAATGCGCTTTTTCATGAAGGGTCGGGGACAGGGCGATGTGGGACGGACACAAACTCACGGTGCCTTGGGCCGGGGCAACGCAGGCTGATTGGTGACCAAGGGAATCGTGGTCGTCTTGTCATTCGAGATGGCCCTGACTACCACGTTGCTCGCCGTGATATCAACGACAATGTTGGTGTCACCGGCGAAAACCATGGGCTGGCCCTTGCGGGCGGCACGCCAAACGAAATTGGACTCCACCGGATAGACAATGAAGGCGACATACTCCATCACATTCGTGTAGCCTTGGGTTTTGGAGACCGTGAATTTCAAGGGTTCCTTGGTCGGGTCGACCAATTCCAGTTTGGCCTCGGGGTTTTCCGGCGTGCCGCCGATCTCCCGGGCGAACACCTGCAACTTGCTCTTCGCGTCTAGGGTGTTTTGAATGTTGGTCGAAGTGAGGGAAAGTGTAAGGGATTTTTTGGCCTGTTCCTGCGGCGTCGGGGCAAATTCCCGGATGACGTTGACCTTGACGGTTTCACGTCCCGGCGTGCCGCCCACACTGTCGAACCACAGCTTGAGTTGCATCGGGGTGATGGACTGAACGACGAGCCGACCGACCCCGACATTTGTGCCGGCGATCAGATCGCCGTTGGTGTTCACATACCACGCGTCGGGATTAAAAACCTTGTGGACCTTGGTGAACTCGACCGTGACCGGATTGGTCGCCTGCTGGAGGGCTTTGACGAGGTTGGTAAAATTTTCCTGAGGAGGAGGCTTCCCGCCCCCGCCGACCGGGTTCTTCTTGAACTTGTCGAGTTCCTCCTGCATGGAACCGACTACCAAGACCAGCACTACTGCGCCCACAGCCATGAGCAGCAGCACCACGCCCAAGATGATCTTTTCGTAATGGTTTTTTAGGAATTCCATGAAATCACTTCGCCGCCGGGGCTGGCGGCGACGGCGGCAGGGACTTGCGCACCTTCACGACTTCCAGCAACACCGTGATTCGCAACGGCTTCTCATCGAGCGCCTTCGTGAGGCTGGACTTGGCAGGCGTTGGCGCGGGCGCACCGACAGCCCCCTTGGGTGCACCGACAGCCCCCTTGGGTGCAGGTGGCCGCACAACTCCCGGTGGCATCGTCACTGCGGGATTCGGGACGGCGCCCGCACCGGGCGCGCCCAAACCCGGCCCGGGCAGGCCGGGTGGTGTCATGGTGGGAATGCCCGGCATCATGCCGACGGGGGCTGCCAAACCTGGCGTGTCCAACCCGCTGGCGGGCTCCACGTCCAATTGGCGCACGGCATAAAACTCCTTCGCCGTGGCCAGACCGTTGAGCACTTCCGTGAGATGACTCGAAAAGCCCCGAAACACCACCCGGTAGGGCGTGACGATCACCGAGATGTTCGTGGACAACGTGTTGGTTTGCGACACACGGTCAGTCAACCAG
>JBJTAU010000160.1:0-12844 GCA_046090965.1 Limisphaerales bacterium
ATCCCCGACGTCCGCTCCGTCAAAGCGAATCTACGCTCGGCACGCATCACTTCCCGCCGAAGTCCAAGACGACGAGGGGGGTCGAACGCTACTTCCCGGCCAGCCGCTTCGCTTCGCGCTCCGTGAGGGCGCGGTCGAAGACGGCAACCTCATCGAGGCGGCCTTCCCAGTTCGCGGCGTTGTCGCTGCGGCCGCCGAGGAATAGCTGGCCGAAACCAGAGGGCGGGGAGTTCGTGGGCAAGGCGGTTTCGAGTTCGAGCTGGCCGTCGAGGTAGGCGCGGACCTTCTGGCCGTCGCGGACGAGCGCGAGGTGGTGCCATTGCCAGCGGGGGATTTCCGTCCGGCCCGCGATGACTCTCGCTGCGTCGGCGCCGCGGAAGAAGACGAGCTTGCCCGTATGCCCGCTCTTGCCACCGATGCCAAGGTGCTCGCTGCCCGCGTTCAAGCCTTGGTCCGGCCCGCGTGAGAAAAGCCAGCCGCTCACGTCGCGGCCGTCGTTGGGCCTGCCGTTCCAGAGCCAGAGCGAAACGGAGTAGCGGTCGCCGAGCTGTTCCAACCGCGCACGCAGCCGGCCGCCGACGAAGTGCGGGGCGCGGTTGATGTCGTCCTTCGAGGCGAACTCCGCCGGGCGCGGGCCGTCGAGGTAGTAAGTGATGGCTGGCTCGTAAGCCGCGTGGTGGCCGTGGCCGGTCGCGTCCGCCGCGAGCGGGCCGGTGAACTCATTCAGCCGCCAGTAGGCGAGCGGCTTGGCGTCGAGCACGGCGCGCGTGGCCGGGCCTTCCGGAAGCTTCCACGCGCGGCGCGGCTGGCCGGCGACGGGTTCCAGCAGCCCGAGGGCGGCCTCGGCTATCTGCGGCTCGTCTTGCACCTCCAAGCCGGCGGAGCGCGCGGGCCAGGTGTTGTAGCCGCCGAACGCGTGCTGCTCGGGCGGCGGGATGTAGCCGTCCGCGCCGTTGGCCAGCTCAATGACCATCGTGTTCCGCAGCGGGCTGGCGGCCTTGATCTTCAAGCCGGTGACCGCGTAGGTCTCGGTCGGGGTCGTCGCGATGGCGATGTCGCCGATGCGCAGCGCCTGCACCACGACTTCCGTGCGCTGCATCTCGTGGAGGATGATTTGCTCGCGCGCATAAACCTCGGTCGTGGTCTTCGGCAGGCGGTCGCCCATTTCCTTCACGAGGTTCTTGGACCATTCGAGCAGTTGTTTGTCCGGCACGCGGTAGCTCATCGGCAGCCGCGCCTCGGCCATCGCGAGCGTCACGTCGCTGCGGTGCGCGATGCCGGCGAGCGCCTTCATCGCGATGTCGAGAAGTCCGTCGGCGTATTCCTGAATCGTCGGCTTGGGCCGGTCCTTCTCGGGAATCTTGTAATCCACTCGGTAAATGTCGCCGCTGCAACCGTGCGACATGATACCGACGAAGGGCGCTTGGCCAGCGGGCGCGCTCGCGGCGAGGCGTGCCTTCAGCCCTTCGCTGAACAGGCCGAAGTAGTCCGCACTGATGTCCTTGTCGCCGAAGTAGTGCATCGAGAAATTACCGAGCACGGCGAGCGGGCGGCCGTCGCGGGCCTGGATGGAAATGAGCGTGAGGTCAGGATCCTTCGGGCCGGCCTCGCCGGTCACATCGTCCCAGACGCGGCCCGCGTGCATGTTCGCGCGGAGAGATTTGTTGCCGAACGGATCTTCCGCGAGACGGTCAGGGCGGCGGACCCATTGGCGCAGCGCGGTGAACTCGGCGGCGTTGCCCTTCGCCCAGCCGATGCGCGCGGGCTCGAGATTCTTTTGCGCGGCGACGACGGCTTCAACCAGCTTGTCCCGCAGGAACGGCACGTAGCGCGGGTCGGCGTCCGTGCCGAGGCAGGCGAACGAGGACGGCGCGCTGTGCGCGTGCGTGGCGGAGATGAGGATGCGGTTCGTGGCGATGCCCGTGCGCTTCGCGGCGAGTGCTTTCGCCTCGTCGAGCAGCGGGCGGCCCATCATGCAACTGTCCACGACGACGATGGCGATTTGCTCGCGGCCATCGGCAAACGCGAGCGCGCGGGCGTTCACGCGGGTGTTCACCTTGCTGACGCTGCGGTTGAGCATCCCGCCGTTGACCAGCACGGGCAGCACGGCGGGCGTGACGTCCACGACGGCGGCCCCGGCGCGGAAGTCGGCGGCCGGCGCGGACAGAGCGACCGTGACAGCACAGGCGGCGGACAACAGAAGTCGAATGCTCATGTTCAATGTCATTGGAAGCAGACGCGACGATGCGCCGCCAGAGTCACGGCGACAGGTGTTTGAGGATCAGCTGGGGGCTGTCATTGGCGGCTTTAAACGCGATGGGTCGCTGCTTCCAGCGCGCGACGCACCACATCACTGCGTCGCCTTCGAGCGAGTAGATGCTAAGGTATCCCTCCTTGCATCGGCGTTCGTTGGTCTTGGCCGCGTCGAGCCAGCCGGGCTGCTTTGCGAGCGTCAGCGAGTGCGTGTTCTCGTCGTGGATTATGGGGACGTCGCTGCTGATCTCGATGCCCTCGATGGTCTTCTCAGAAATTGTGCGTTCGAGCTTCACCGCCGGGTGCCAGAGCCTGCCCAGCTCTTCACAAGTTGGGGATAATTCACCGTTGACGGCAAACGCGAAACGGCTAGAACGAGCGCTCGCTTGCGGGCGGCGGATTCATCAGCGCGGCTGGTTCCCCTTATCGCTGGCATAAACAAAACCGAAATCGGTGTCGGCGATGGTTGCGGGACTTGCAGTCGGGTGGCGGCTGAATTAAACCAGCGTGGCGGTCGCGACCATTCCCGCGGCCGGCTTAACCTGAGTAGTTTCGCGCGAAGCAAAATTTGGCCGGCCGAGATGTGAAATTATTCACAAACTGGCACCGGCTCCTGACAAATACCAACTCACCATGTCAGACATCTTTCCGAAATGGACGAACAAGCTGCCCGCGATGGTGATCGACGGCGGGTTGATCGTCGGTGGCGTGGTCACGGCGGGTGTCACCTACTACATGACGCCCAAGTATGCGCGCGTCGGCTACAAGCCCGTCCAGCCGGTGGCCTTCAGCCATGCGATTCACGCCGACCAGCTCGGGCTGGACTGCCGCTACTGCCACAACGGCGTGGAGAAGTCCTGGTATTCCAACGTCCCAGCCGCCAGCACCTGCATGAACTGCCACAATCAGGTGCTCAAGGACGATCCCAAGCTCGCCCTCGTCCGCGAGTCGGCGGCGACCGGCAAGCCCATCCCTTGGGTGCAAATCCACAAGACGCCCGACTTCGTCTATTTCAACCACTCCGTCCACGTGAACCGCGGCATCTCCTGCGTGCATTGCCATGGCCCGGTGAACAAGATGGACGAGGTGCGCCACAGCAAGTCGCTGGGCATGGCTTTCTGTCTCGAGTGCCACCGTGACCCGGCGGCCAAGATTCGTCCCAATGACCAGGTCTTCAATCTCGACTGGCAGGCCCCGGAGGGCTTTGCCAAGAGCGGGGGCGCGAAACTGGTCAAGGATTGGAACGTGCATCCCGGCGAGAGCTGCTCCGTCTGCCACCGATGAAATTCATCCCTCCAGTCTGTCCTGAGCCGGAAACCGGCCCGCAATACTTCCGCAGCCCCGAGGCGATGGCCGATTCGGCCAAGCTTCAGGAGTGGGCCGAACGCGAGTTCCCCGCCGGAGCCGCCGAGCTGACGTTCGCCGAGTCGCGCCGCGACTTCATGAAAATCATGTCCGCCTCGTTTGCGCTGGCGGGCTTCGGCCTCACCGGCTGCCGCCGGCCGACGGAACACATCTATCCCTTCGGCAAGCAGCCGGAAGGCTACATCCACGGCGTCGCGCAACACTTCGCGACCGCCATGCCCACGCGCACGGGCGCGATTCCCCTGCTTGCCAAGTCCAGCGATGGCCGGCCCACGAAGGTCGAGCCGAACCCGCTGCATCCCGACCAGGCCGGCACCGACCAGTTCGCGCAGGCCTCCGTTCTCGGCCTCTATGACCCGGACCGCGCGCAGCATTTCCGCAAGGCCGGCAAAACCGTGAAGCGCGAGGAAGCGCTCGACGCCCTCAGCGCGCTCGGCAAGTCCCTTGCGGCCACCGGTGGTCGCGGCCTCGCCATCATCGCGGAGAGCAGCAGCTCTCCGACGCGGACGCGCCTACAGGCAGCGTTGGCGACCAAGTTTCCGAATGCGGTCTGGGCTACGCATGACGCGATTGACGCGGGCATCCACACGGAAGCCGCGAGCCTGGTGGCGGGCAAGCGCGTGTCGCCCTACTTCAAGTTCGCCCAAGCCAAGCGCATCCTCTCGCTCGACTGCGATTTCCTCGGCGGCGAAGACGAGTCCGCTCGCTACACCCGTGATTTCGCGAAGGGTCGGAAGATCACCAAGCCCGACACGAAGCAGGGCTTTGATCTCATCAGCCGCCTCTACGCCGTCGAGTCGCTGATGACGCTCACTGGCGGCAATGCCGATCATCGCCTCCGTGTGGCTCCGAGCCAGGTTGCGGCAGTCGCGGCGCAACTCGCGGCGGAGGTATTACGGCTTTCTAACCGTTCCACTTCGCTTAACACCGCTGCCCTCGCGGCTGGTGCGAAGATGGATGCCAAGTGGATCGCCGAGTGCGCGAAAGACCTCGTTGACCACCGGGGATCTGCGTTGGTTGTCGCTGGTCATCGCCAACCGCTCGCCGTCCATGTGCTCGCGCACGCGATGAACGAAGCGCTCGGCGCGTTCGGCAAGACGATTGAACTGCACGACGCCCCGGTTGCGGCGAAGCCGCTGTCCGACGCCCGTGACGCGGAGACGGTCATTGTGCTCGGCGCGAACCCCGCTTACACTGCCCCCGAGACTTGGACCAAGATTTCCAAGTCGGCCAAAACCATCGTTCGCCTCGGCTCCCACGAGGACGAGACAGCCGCCGGTGCGAGTTTGCATCTGCCTGCCGCGCATTACCTCGAATCGTGGGGCGACGCCTGCACGAGCGACGGCACGGTCGTCGCCATCCAGCCGCTCATCGCGCCGCTGTTCGGCGGTCTGACGGAGAGCGAAGTGCTGGGCCTGCTGGTGGGCGATCCGGCGGCGAATGCCTACACGCTTACCCGGGAGACGTTCGCTGCTTTGACCGGCGGCGCGCTTGACGAGGAGAAGTGGAGGAAGTTCCTGCACGACGGTCTGCTCGAAGGCTCAAAGGCGAAGGCGGTTTCCGCCACGTTCGACTGGAGTGCGGCCACGACGACGATTTCCACTTCGGCCGTTTCCCCCGAGCCCACGAAGGACAAGCTCGAAGTCATCTTCCACCGCGACGCGAGTGTGGACGATGGCCGTTACGCGAACAACGGCTGGCTTCAGGAACTGCCTGACCCGATTACCAAGATTGTCTGGGACAACGCCGTGCTCATCAGCCGCGAGACGGCCACGCAGCTCGGCTTGAAGAACGGCGACGTGATTTCCGTTTCCGCCAATGGCAGCACGGTCGAGGGCGGCATCTGGATTCAGCCCGGCATGGCGGATTTCACGCTCGGTCTCGCGCTGGGCTACGGCCGCAAGTGGGGCCGCATCGCGAGCTTTGAGGACAAGAGAGTGGGCGTCAACGCCGACCCGCTGCGTCCCGGCACCGCCGGTGTCATCCCTGGAGCGGCGGCGAAGCCCACCGGTCGCACGCATCCGTTCATCTGCACGCAGGACCACTGGACGCTCCACGGCCGCCCGGTCGTGCGCGAGGCGAACGTGAACCAGTTCCTCGAGAATCCCGGCTTCGCGAAGCACATGGACCTCGACGGCCACACCGAGTTCCTCGTCAAGAACCCTGACGGCTCGATCAAGAACATTTACCAGCATCCCTACAAGACCAACCCCAAGCTGGTCAGCAAGACGCACCAGTGGGGCATGGTCGTGGATCTCAATGCCTGCACCGGTTGCTCCGCGTGCGTCATCGCGTGCCAGAGCGAGAACAACATCCCCATCGTCGGCAAGGACCAGGTGTCCAAGGGCCGCGAGATGCACTGGCTGCGCATTGACCGCTACTACGCGGCGGACCCGAAGAAGAAGGAGCACGGCTCGACCTTGGCGGCATTCAAGAGCAACGTCACCGGCAGCCAGGGCAATCCCGAGACGGTCAACCTCGTCGAGCGCGACGAGTTGCAGGCGACCAAGAAGTGGATTGACGACCCGCAGGTCGTGACCCAGCCGATGATGTGCCAGCACTGCGAGAGCGCGCCGTGCGAGAGCGTCTGCCCGGTCAACGCGACGGCGCACGACGACGAGGGCTTGAACGTGATGGCCTACAACCGCTGCGTCGGCACGCGGTATTGCGCCAACAACTGCGCCTGGAAGGTGCGCCGGTTCAACTTCTTCGACTTCAACAAGCGGCCCATCGGCGGCGGCAAGCTGGCGGACAGCTTCTTCAAGCTGGACATCGGCCTCTACAAAGGCCCGGCCGGGGTTCGCCCGGGCGACGAGGTGGACATCATCTCGATGGCCCGCAACCCGGACGTGACGGTCCGCATGCGCGGCGTGATGGAGAAATGCACGTTCTGCCAGCAGCGCATCGAGGGCGCGAAGATTTCGCAGAAGGTCAAGGCCGGTGCGAGCAACGACATCACGGTGAAGGACGGCGCGATTCAAACCGCCTGCCAGCAGGTCTGCCCCGCCGGGGCCATCACCTTTGGCAACACGCTCGACCCCGAGAGCGCCGTCTCAAAGCTGAAGAAGCAGGACCGCAACTACACCGTGCTCGGCTTCCTCGACAACAAGCCGCGCACGACCTACCTCGCGCGGATCCGCAATCTCAATCCCTTCATGCCCGACTCCAAGATTTGGACCGTCGAGGAATACCGCAGCATCTCGGACCCGCACTTCATGGCGGAGCCGGCCGCTGAGGGTGCCAAGAAAGGGGCCAAGCACTAATGAGCGCCGCCGTTGAACATTCTTCCGTCCCGTCCTCGGTGAAGATCGCGCCGGCACCCGCCGAGCTGACACGCGAGCCGTTGGTGCTGAACAACCGCAGCGTTGGCTGGATTTCCGACCATATCGCCGGCATCTGCGAAGGCCCCGCCCCGAAATGGTGGCTGCCCGCGCTTACCATCAGTTCCACGGCGTTGCTGATGATGCTGGGCTGCATTGGCTACCTCATCTCCACGGGCGTCGGCGTCTGGGGTTTGAACCAGCCTGTCGAGTGGGCGTGGGACATCACGAACTTCGTCTTCTGGATCGGCATCGGCCACGCCGGCACGCTGATCTCGGCGATTCTCTTCCTGCTCCGGCAGAAGTGGCGCACGTCCGTCAACCGCGCCGCCGAGGCGATGACGCTCTTCGCCGTGGCCTGCGCCGGCATCTTCCCGGTGATCCACGTCGGCCGCATCTGGTATGCCGTCTGGTGGCTGCCGCCCATCCCGAACAACTATGACATCTGGGTGAACTTCCGCTCGCCGCTGCTCTGGGACGTGTTCGCCGTCTCGACCTACGGCACGGTCTCGCTGCTCTTCTGGTATACCGGCCTCATCCCCGACCTCGCCACGATGCGCGACCGCGCGACGAACAAGGTGAAGAAATTCCTCTACGGCTTCTTCGCCTTCGGCTGGACCGGCTCGAACCGCCACTGGAGCAACTACGAGAAGGCCTACCTGCTGCTCGCCGGCCTCAGCACGCCGCTGGTGCTCTCCGTTCACTCGATCGTGTCGTTCGACTTCGCCGTGTCGCAGGTGCCCGGCTGGCACACGACCATCTTCCCGCCTTACTTCGTCGCTGGCGCAGTCTTCTCCGGCTTCGGCATGGTGCTCTCGCTGCTCGTGCCGTTGCGCACGCTCTGCAAACTCGAGGACATCATCACCGTCCGGCACGTGTCGCTCATGTGCAAGGTCATCCTCGCGACCGGCTCCATCGTCGGCTACGCCTACGGGATGGAGTTCTTCATCGCGTGGTATGGCGGCAACCCCTACGAGCTGGCGGCCTTCACGAACCGCGCGTTCGGCCCCTACTGGTGGGCCTACTGGAGCATGATTTCGTGCAACGTCATCTGCCCGCACCTCTTCTGGTTCAAGTGGTGCCGCGAGAACATGGTCTTCGTGTTCATCGTGAGCATCTTCGTGAACATCGGCATGTGGTTCGAGCGCTTCGTCATCATCGTGATCTCGCTGCACCGCGATTACCTGCCGTCGAGCTGGGGCTATTTCCGGCCCACCTGGGTGGACGTCTGCACGTTCATCGGGAGCTTCGGCCTGTTCGTCACGCTCTTCCTCCTGTTCATGCGCTACCTGCCGATGATCGCCATCTCCGAAGTGAAGGGCGTCACGCCGCAGGCTGACCCGCACCATCCGCAGGGCGGCGCCAAGCACGGAGGGCATCACTGATGAACGCATACGGTCTTCTCGCCGTCTTCGACACCCCGGCCGACGCGATGCACGCGGCGGAAAAGGTGCGCGACGCCGGCTACTCCAAATGGGATGTCCACACGCCGTTCCCCGTGCATGGGATGGACGCGGCAATGGGACTCCCGAACTCGAAGGTCGGCTGGTTCACCTTCATCGGCGGCGCAACCGGTTACACCTCCGGCATGATCATGATCTGGTGGATGAACGCCTACGATTACAAGATCGTCATCGGCGGCAAGCCCATGTTCAGCCCGTTCTTCAGCTTCCCGGTGAGCTACGAGCTGACGATCCTCCTCGCGTCATTCGGCTCGCTCATCGGCATGTTCCTGTTGAACCGCCTGCCGCGCCTGCATCACCCGCTCTTGAAGAACCGCAAGTTCTGCTCGGGCGCGTCGCACGATAAGTTCATCCTCGTCATCGAGACGGCGGACCCGAAGTTCAACGCCGACGAAACCCGCAAGCTGCTCGCATCCGCCGGCAGCAAGCACATTGAGTTGGTGGAGGACTGACCATGCGTTACTTCTTCGCAGCTCTCTTTGGGTTCCTGCTCCTGTCGCTGACCGTCTTCGGCATCGCCGGCCGGCGCGGCACGGACTTCCGCAAGCCGCCCTTGGAAATCTTCAACGACATGGTGCGCCAGGCCAAGCTGCGTCCGCAGGTGCCCAACAGCTTCATGGCCGACGGGCGCAGTTCGCAGCCACACGTCGCCGGCACCATCGCCCAGCGAATCGGCGACCGCAGCAACGATACTTGGCAGGGCACGGCGCAGAACACCGGCCGCGTGCCCGGCGCGACGAACTTCGTCGCCACCATCCCCGTGAAAGTGGACTCGGCGCTGATGGCCCGGGGCCGCGAGCGTTACAACATCTCCTGTCTGCCGTGCCACGGAGCGACCGGTGACGGCAACGGCATCACCAAGAAGATTGGCGCCATGCCCGTGGTGGCCAACCTGCTCGACAAGAACGCCATCATCATCCCGGACGGCCAGGTGTTCGACATCATCAGCAACGGCAAGGCTCCCAACATGCAGGGCTACGCCGCGAACATCGAAATCAACGACCGCTGGGCCATTGTCGCCTACGTCCGCTCCCTTCAGCGCGCGCGCTTCGCGACCTTGGAGGAAGTCCCTGCCACCGACCGCGCCACGCTGAAGTAACGCCATGACCTCGCACGCTTTCAACATCCTGACCGGTCTGCGCCGCAGCGTCGCCGCCGTCGTGGTCGCGCTCTTCGCCGCCGCGCTGCTGGGCAACGGAGCCTTCGCCGCCGAGCAAGCCAAGTCGGAAGCCAAGACTGGGCACGCAGAGGTTGGTGACGCGCATCACGGCCACACGCACGGTCCCGCCGGGCATCCGACCGAGCTGAAGAAATTCGGCTACGCCTACCTCACGGCTTACATGTTCTGCCTGAGCCTGTGCTTGGGCGCGCTGTTCATCGTCATCCTGAACCACCTCTTCGACGCTCAGTGGATGGTGCCCATCCGCCGCTTCCTCGAACACATCGCCTGCCTGCTGTTCCCGACGATGTTCATCCTGTGGCTGCCCATCGGCGTGCTCGCGAAATACATCTATCCGTGGTGGGAGATTGACCCGCACCTCGATCACGCGCTCCACGTGAAGGCGATTCTCTTCAACCCCACAGCCTTCCACGTGGTCTCCTGCGTGCTCTTCCTCATCTGGGGCTTGATCGCCTACGGCCTGCGCGCCGCCTCGCTTGCGCAGGACAAGGACGGAGCCGCCGTCCACACCCGCACGCTGCGCAAGTATGCCGCCGCCGGCATCTTCCACTTCGCCTTCAGCCTGACCGGCGCCGCCATCTATTGGATGAAGTCGCTCCAGCACCAGTTCTTCTCCACCATGTATGGCGTCGTGTATTTCGCGGGCAGCGTGTGGGTGACGGCCATCACGACCTACTGGCTGCTGCTCTACTTCAAGAACCGCGGCGACCTGAAGGACGTGGCGCGCGAAGTCACCTTCCACGACTGCGGCAAGCTCTTCTTCGCCTTCACCGTCTTCTACGCCTACATCCACTTCAGCCAGTATTTCCTCATCTGGAACGCCGCCGTGCCGGAGGAGACTTTCTGGTATGTCGCCCGCGAAAAGGGAAGCTGGTGGTGGGTCGGTCAGCTCACCATCTTCGGCCACTTCTGGTTTCCGTTCATCTTCCTGCTGCCCATCCATCGCAAGCTCAACTTCCAGATCATGAGCACGATGGCGGGCTGGGCTTGGCTGTGCCACTACATGGACCTGCAGTTCAACATCGGCCCGGTGCTTTATCCCGATGGCCTGCATCTTGGTATCTACGACCTGCTCTCGCTCGGCGGGATTCTGGCCGTGCTCATCTTCATGTTCAGCCGCGCCTTCAACGCCCATCCGCCCTACCCGCAACGCGACCCGCGCGTGGCGGAGACCTTTGGCGTCTATGTCGAACCCGCTTCCAGCAAGGCCGGCCACTAACCTGCACCAACGATGAGCTGCCAAGAATCCCAAGACTCCTGCTGCACTCCCGCCTGCCGCACGAAGGCCGCCTACTTCGTCGGCGCGCTCGTCGTCGTCCTGCTGGGCGTCGGCCTCAACGCGATGCTCAAGCACTACACCGCCACCGGCGCCAAGGAAGCCCGCGAAGCCCGCGCGAAGGAACGCGCCAAGGCCTTGGCGGAAGTCCGCCAGTCCACCGCGCTGGAACTGACCACCACCGGCGTCGTGGACAAATCCAAGGGCCAGTTTCGCATCCCGATCACGGCAGCGATGGAGCTGACCTTGAAGGAATATCAGGCCAACGCTGCCGCTGGGCGCTCGAACTTCGTCAACCGCGTCGAGACATGGGCCAAGCCGCCGAGCTTTGAGTGAGAACGCCCGCGGAACCCGCGGATAACCCGGATGCCCGAAGCCAGTTTAAACCGAGTCCAGTTTTGAATCTGCGTCATCCGCAGGCAAAACCGAAATGACCACCGCCCAAACCAGCAGCCCGACCGCCTGCGCCACCGCGCCCTCCGCCGCGCAGGTTGAGGCGTCGTGCCGGTTGCCGGTGCTCTTCCTCGCCTTCAGCGGCATGGCTTGGCTGCTTTTCGGTGCGGTGCTCGCATTGCTTGCCAGCGTGCAGCTCTACCACCCGACTTTCATGGAAGGCTGCGCGTGGGTCACCTACGGCCGCCTCCGTCCCGCCGCCGTCAACGCGCTGGCCTACGGCTTCGCGTTGCAATCCGCTTTCGCCCTCGCGCTCTGGCTCATCGCGCGATTGGGCCGGGTCGAATTGGTCGCGCCGCTCGGCCTAACTGCCGCTGCGAAGTTTTGGAACATCGGCGTGACCGTCGGCGTGTTCGGCATCCTCGCGGGCGACGCCACGGGCTTCGACCTGCTGGAGTTCCCGCTCTACGCCGCGCTGCCGCTCTTCGCCAGTTACGCCTGCCTGGCTGCGTGGGCGTTCGTCACGCTGCGCCAGCGCACCGAGCGCGAGCTGTATGTCTCGCTGTGGTTCGTGGTCGCGGCGCTGCTGTGGTTCCCGTGGATTCTCTCCACCGCGCAAGGGCTGCTGCTCGGCTGGCGGCCCAGCGGCGTCGTGCAGGCCGTGGTGGCTGGTTGGTTCGGGCAAAACCTCTTGCAACTCGTGCTGACGGGCAGCGCGTTTGCCGTGCTGTTCTACTTTGTGCCCAAGGCGGTGAACTGCCCGCTGGCGAATCCTGGCCTCGCGCGCGCCGGCTTTTGGTTGCTGCTGCTCCTCGGCGGCTGGGGCGGACTCGCTCAACTTCCCGCGGTGCCCGGGTGGATCCCCGCTGTTAGTGGCGCGGCGAACTTCTTGGTCGTCGTGCCGGTGCTGGCCCTGCTCGCGAGTCTCTGGCAGACCGCTGACGGCCGCATCAGCGACGCGTGGAACGCCAGCGCACCGTTCCGCTTTCTGGCGGTCGCTGCCGTCTTGCTGCTCGGCATCACCCTCCGCACCGCCTTCCTCGGCGGGCACGCGATGCAGTTCACTTTCTTCGCCACCGCCCGCACAGACATCGTGCTGCTGGGCGTGTTCGGCCTCGCGGCGCTCGGGGCGTTGCATTACGTCGTGCCGCGCTTGACCACCGGCGATGATGAGCTGCCCTCCGCCGGCTTGACCGACCTCACCTTCTGGGCCGCCCTGCTGGGCGTGGTCGGTGTCGGCATTGGTTTCAGCCTCGCGGGCTTTACGCAGGCCGGTGTGAACGCGGATGCGAGCAAGGATTTCCTCAAGGATGGGGTGGCGAGCGTTGCCGGCAATCTCAAGCTCGTCACCGCTGGCTACGCGGCGCTGATCGTGGCCGCGCTCGCGTTCCTCCTGAACTTCGGCCTCGCGGTCCGCCGCGCTTGCGCCGCCTGCTGTGGAGGTGCGCGATGAAATACGGCCCCATTCTCGGTGCGGGCGCGATGTTCTCGCTGGCCTGCTCGTGGGCCGCGCTGGTCATGGCCCCGCAGCTCCAGCTTGGCGCGCTCGCTCCCGCAACGCTGCCGAACTCGACGGAGCTTTACCCGCCCGCCC
>JBJTAU010000161.1:0-4683 GCA_046090965.1 Limisphaerales bacterium
CGACAGTTTGTCCAATCCAGTGCGGTGCTTGCCGCTACCGCGGCGACCGGCATTGCGCGAGCCGCTGCGACGCGCGATGGCTTAATCGCCTCCATCGAAAAGATCACCCTGCGCCGGGGACGCGATGGCTCCGGGCCGACGTGGTTTCACCCGCGCTGCTGCGTCGTGCCGGGCGCGGGCGGCGCGCAAGTGCTGATGACGCTCCAGACCATTTCCGGCTCGGATTACTTCGGGCCAGTCCACTGGATGACCACGCGCGACCTCGGCAAGACTTGGACCGAGCCGCAGCCGGTTCCCGCGCTGGGCCGCGTGAAGCAAGGCAATGGCCCGACCGAGGAAGGCGTTTGCGACGTCGTGCCCGAGTGGCACGCGCCGACGAAGTCGGTGCTCGCCTTTGGCCACAACGTTTTTTACTCCGGCCCGAAATTCTCCGCTGACCAGCCGCCGCGCTGGCCCATCTACGCCGTCTGGCGCGACGGCCAATGGGGCCCGCGCCGCAAGTTGGAGTGGGCCGATCCGCGCGGCGCTTACATCTACTCGAACAACTGCGGCCAGCGCGTCGTGCTGCCCAACGGCGACATCCAGATGTCCTTCACGTTCGGCGCGACGAAGACCCAGGCGCGGGCGGTGGCCGGCGTGCGCTGCGCGTTCGATGGCGAGACGCTCACGGTCAAGCAGGTCGGCGAACCGATGTTCAACCCGAAGGGCCGGGGCTTGCTGGAGCCATCGGTCACGCAATTCCAAGGCCGGTTCTTCCTCACCATCCGCGCGGAGGACAACCGCGGCTACGTCACGGCGGGCGACGATGGCCTGAAGTGGTTGCCGCAGCGGGCGTGGGCGTGGGAAGACGGCACGCCGCTCGATATGTCCACGACGCAACAGCACTGGCTCACGCACTCGGACGCGCTCTACCTCGTCTACACGCGCAAGGACGCGAGCAACGTGAATGTCATCCGCTGGCGCGCGCCGCTTTGGATGGCTCAGGTGGACCCGGAAAAGCTCTGCCTCCGGCGCGACACCGAGCGCATCGTGCTCCCGCTGGTGGGCGACGGCGTGAACGCGCCTGACGACGTGGCCTACAGCGGCAACTTCCATCCCGCGAACGTCAGCCCCGAGGAATCGTGGGTGACCGACGGCGAGATATTGCCCAAGCGCGGCTGGAAGGGAGACCTCCTCCTTGCGCGCATCCGCTGGACGAAGCCGAACCGGCTGGCGACCGGCGGGTAAGCGTTTGCTCGGCCAAGAGAGCGACCTGCCACCCGGTGGCGCGGAACCGCGAACGCTCGTTCTCCGCTGAATTCTCCCGGCATCCAAGACAGTCAGACTGTCCGAATTTATAACCTCATGAAGTCCTACACTCACCAGCCCCGTCGTTCCTTTCTCAAGACCCTTGGCACCGCCGCCTTCGCCGCGCGCAAACCGCTCGTAACGAACGGCGCGGCGTCGCCGAACGAAGCCGTGCGCCACGCGAGCTTCGGCGCGTCCGGCATGGCGGGGGCGGACTGGGGCGCGATCACGAGCCACAAGGCGGTGAAGTTTGTCGCCGTCGCCGAGGTGGACCTTGCCCGCGCCGAGGCGGCGAAGAAGAAGTTTCCCGAGCTGAAGGTTTATCAGGACTGGCGTGAGATGCTCGACAAGGAGCACAAGAACCTCGACTGCGTGAATGTCTCCACGCCCGACCACATGCACGCGCCGATGGGCATGGCCGCGATGCAGCACGGGCTCCACGTCTATGGCCAGAAGCCGCTCACACACGACGTCTATGAGTCGCGCCGGCTGACCGAGGTGGCGCGGGAAAAGAAGCTCGTCACGCAGATGGGCATCCAGGTGCATTCGAGTTACGAGTATCGCGCGGCGGTGCAGCTCGTGCAGTCCGGCGCAGTGGGCAAGATCAAGGAGGTCCACACTTGGAGCAGCAAAAAGTGGGGTGACCCCGCGCCGCGCCCGGACAAGAACGATCCGGTGCCCGAGAATTTGAACTGGGACCTGTGGCTCGGCGTGGTGTCAACCCGGCCCTTCATCGGCGGCGGTTATTATCATCCGGGCAACTGGCGCAAGCGGCTGGACTTCGGCACCGGGACGTTCGGCGACATGGGTTGCCACATTTACGATCCCGTCTTCAAGGCACTCGGCGTCACCGGGCCGCTCTCCGTCCGCAGCGAGGGGCCGAGGCCCAACGAGCACAACTGGGCCAACGACGCCATCGTGCACTACGTCTTCCCCGGCACGCCGTTTACGGATGGCCCGACCGTGAAGGTGGTCTGGTATGACGGCAGCCAGCGCCCGCCGGCGGACATCCTCGCGCTGCTGGGCAAAGTGAAGCAGCCGGACCAAGGTTCGATCTTTATCGGCACCAAGGGCGTGATGGTGCTGCCGCATGTCAGCAAGCCCATCCTGCTGCCGGAGGAGAAATTTCAGGGCTTCGAGATGCCGAAGCTGGAGCCGGTCAACCACTGGCACTCGTTCGTCGAAGCGGTGCGCGGCAACGGCAAGACCTCCGCAAACTTCGACTACGCCGGCCCGCTGACGGAAACGATCCTGCTCGGCGGCATCGCCTCACGCTTCCCGCAGACGACACTGGAATGGGACGCGAAGGCGCTGAAGTTCAAGAACGTGAAGGAGGCGAACCAGTTCGTGCGGCGGGACTATCGCAAGGGCTGGGAAGTGAAGGGACTTAGCTGAGAGCGCGCCCAGCTTGGGCAGCGGCTACTTCTCAGCTGGATGCACCCGTCATGAACGGGATGCGGTAGTAGACGTTTCCGCCGGATTCCGCTGCTCTCCTGAAAGCGAAAAGGCCGCACAGTCAGCGCGGCCTTTCCGGGAGGTCTTGGGGTCCGATCTTACGCGAAGAGCTTCGAGACCGCCTTGGCCTTGACCAACTCGCGAGGCTGGTTGAGGTGGTTCATAACCACGGTCTCCGGTTCGATGCCGAAGCTGTGGTAGATGGTGGCGAGCAGTTCCGCCGGGTGGACGGGGTCATCCACGGGCGCGGAACCAGTTTTGTCCGACTGGCCGTGGACGTAACCGCGCTTGATGCCCGCACCGCCGATGACGCTGGTGTAGCAGTAAGGCCAGTGGTCGCGGCCATCGGCGCTGTTGCCGTTACCGGAGGTGCTCACGCCCTTCTGCGGGCTGCGCCCGAACTCGCCGATGGCGACGACGAGGGTCTCAGCGAGCAATCCGCGTGAATCCAAATCCTCGAAGAGCGCGGAGAGGCCGGTGTCGAGCATCGGGCCGCTCTCCTTCTTCATGCGGTCGTTGAGGCCCACGTGCACATCCCACGAGTGGCGGTCGGAATTCGCAACCTTGGGCCAGATGAGTTCCACGACGCGGGTGCCGGCCTCGACGAGGCGGCGGGCAAGGAGGCAGCTTTGGCCAAAGGTATTCCGGCCATAACGGTCACGCAGCTTGTCAGGCTCCTGATTGAGGTCGAACGCTTCGCGGGCGCGACCCGAGACGATGAGGTTCATCGCCTGCTTGTAGTATTCGTCCAGGTTGTAGTTGGCGACGGCCTTCTCGATCTCGGGCATCGCGTCGCTGAGTTCGTCGCGGAGCTTGGCGCGGCGCTGCAGACGCACGCTGAACATGTCCGGGCGGAGATTCAGGTCATCCACCTTGAGCTTGTCCATCTTCGCCATGTCGAGATCGTCGCCGTCCGGGAAGAGGGTGTAGGGGTCAAAGGCCTTGCCAAGGAAGCCGGCGTTGCCGCCTTTGCCCACGACGTTCGATTCCTGCAACGGGCGCGTAAACATGACGAACGGCGGCTTCGGCTCGGTGGGCGGCTTGAGCCGGATGAGGTTCGAGCCGAAGTTCGGGAAGTCCTTCGGGCTGGGTGGCTCAAGCTGGCCGGACGGGCTGACCTTGTCGGTCGTGTAACCTGTCATGATCTGGTAGATGGCCGCCGTGTGGTTGAACAGCCCGTTGGGCGTGTAGCTCATCGAGCGGATCATGGTGAACTTGTCGTTCACCTTCGCGAGCTTGGGCAGGAGTTCGGTGTATTTGACGCCGGTGAGCTTCGTGGCGATGGGCGCGAAGACGGACTTCACGTTGTCGGGCACGTTGTCCTTTGGATCCCACAGGTCCAAGTGCGACGGACCGCCCTGAAGATAACTCATGATGACTCTCTTGGCCTTGCCCCAGCCGCGGCCGCCGGTGGTGGGGTTTGCCAGCGCCTGAAGCTTCATCGCGCCGCCGAGCGAGAGGCCTAGCAGGCCGCTGCCGCCGATGCGCAGGATGTCGCGGCGCGTCACGACGAGGTGTTTGTCACAGAGGTCTTTGCCGGGTTCGCCTGGGATTCGGATCATAGGGCTTTTGGGTTGTGCAGCGTTCTAACCGGAAGTCGACGCGTCGGCCGGCGCTGGAATTGAAAGAATTTTTGTGGCGCTTCATCCGGGATAACCGCCCGCGACGTAGGCCTCCAACTGGCTCAAGGCCGACCGCTGCGCGTGGATGACCCATTTCACGAGGTCCCCGATGGAGATGAGACCGGTGACCCGCCCGCGCTCGATGACCGGCAGATGCCGCACCCGGTTCTCCGTGATGAGCCGCAGCACCTGTTCCACCCCGTGCTGGGGCGTCACGCAGATCACGTCGCGCGTCATGATCTCCTGCACCGTGGTGATTTTTGAGGACCGGCCCTGCAACACCACCTTCCGCGTGTAATCGCGTTCCGAGAGGATGCCC
>JBJTAU010000162.1:0-3419 GCA_046090965.1 Limisphaerales bacterium
CGCCGCTCGGAGCCAGTGCCGAGCGCCGGCTGTGGCGTGGCGACGACGCGCCATTTGACAACTCGCTCGCGCTCATCCCGCCCGAGGCCGCGCGCGTCGGCGAGCTGTATCTCGGCGGCGAGTCCGCGACCGACACCGCCGAGCCGCTCTACTTCCTCGAACGCGCCTTCCCGCCCACGCGCCGGCAGGTCGTGCAAGTCCTCCCGCGCTCGCCCGCCGCCCAACTCCTCCCCACCGACGCCGAAGCCCCGCTCGTCATCGTCACCGACGCCTTGCCCGACGAACGCATCGCCGTTGTGCGCCGCCTGTTGACCGAGGGCAAAACCGTTTTGCTCTCGCTCAAGGATCGCAACGTCGCGCGCACGCTGGCGGGTTTGCTCGGCAAGGAATCCGTTTCCGCCGACGAAGCCAAGGTGCCGTCCTACGCGCTGCTCGCGGAGATTGATTTTCAGCACCCGCTCTTCGTGCCGTTCGCCGACCCGCGCTTCAGCGACTTCACCAAGATTCACTTCTGGAAATATCGCCGGCTCGACGCGTCGCAGCTCCCCGGCGCGCGTGCCCTCGCGAAGTTCGACACCGGCGACCCCGCGCTGCTGCAAGTGCCCGTCGGCAAGGGCACGCTCTACGTCCTCGCCACCGGCTGGCAGCCCGGTGACAGCCAGCTCGCGCTGTCGTCCAAGTTTCTGCCGTTACTCTTCTCGCTGATGGAGCAGGCCGGCGGCATCCGCCCGCAAATCACCCAGCACACCGTCGGCGAAGCCGTGCCGCTCGCCGCCACGAGCGCCGCCGTGCGCGTCACCAAGCCCGACGGCACGAGCCTTACGCTCGGCGCGGGCACCGCCGCCGTCATCCAGGCGGACCAACCCGGCATCTTCACCGCTGTCAGCGGCTCGGTGACGCAGCGCTTCGCCGTGAACCTCGACCCGGCGGAGAGCAAGACCGCTCCGCTTCCCGTCGAAGAACTGGAACATCTCGGCCTGCCCGTGACGCGTGCCGATGGCAAGACGCCCGTGCAAGTCGCCGAGTTGAAACGCCAACTCGCGAACGCCGAGCTGGAAGGCCGACAGAAGCTGTGGCGCTGGTTGATTGCGTTCACGCTGGTGTTCGTGACCTTGGAAACCTTGCTGGCCGGTTGGCTGGCGAAGCGGCCGGAGCAAACGACCCAAACAGCCTGAGACAATGAAGAACTGCGTTCGCCCAAACCCCGTGCCAGCGGCTTCCAGCCGCCGCCCGTGGGGTTCAGCAGGCAGAGACGAGTGCGGCCGGCGCACTTTAGCGACGGAGTCGCGTAAGAAGGTAGCCCACGGCGTGAGCCGTGGGATAAGCGCACCACGAGCGCGAGCCGCAGCGCGGCGGCAGAACTTCGATGAGCAGCACGCGCCCGCTGCCGCCCCTCCGGGGCTTGGCCGTTTTTGTCGCGGCACCCAAGGCTCACGCCTTGGGCTACTTTCGACCGCTGCTCCGCAGCTAGCCACCGCTACACTCGGCCAGTGCCGCGCGGGACGCACGGCACGACCCGCCGGAGGCGGGTGCTACCCCAATCCCGGCGAAACATCCGCCTCCGCGCGGCGTCTGCTTTAACGCGATGATTGCGCCCCTCCTCAACGAGCATCTGGAGCCGGTCGCGCGTCGTTACCGGAGGTTGCAGCTGTGGCGCGGGCTGGCGTTGTGCTGGGCGCTCGCGGGACTGCTTGGCATCGCGCTCGGGGCGTTCGGGCTGGATTACCGCATCGCCGTGCCACTCGTGGGGTTGATTGGTTTCGGCTCGGCGATGTGGCTGGGCTTCGCCTGTCTCTCCGCGAAAGCCGACCCGCACTGGCTTGCGCTGCAAATCGAGCAGCAGCATCCCGAGTTGAAGACTGTCCTGCTCGCCGCGCTGGAGCAGAAGCCCGATGCCGAGGGACAGTTCGGCTTCCTGCAACAGCGCGTCATCGCCGAGGCCGTCGTGCACGGGCGCAACCTCGGTTGGATCGACGCCTTCCCCGCGCGCAAGCTCGCGCTCGCGCATGTCGCACATCTCGCGGCCTTCGCGTTCTTCGTCGCCGCGCTGATGGGCTTGCGGACGAATTCCATCGGCGTCGCCGCCGAGCGCGCCGCCGCAAAGGCCGTCCTCGACAGTGTCTCCGTCACGCCCGGCGACACGCACATCGAGCGCGGTAACAGCCTCGTCGTGCTGGCGAAGTTTGAGGGCAGGCTCCCGGTCGGCGCGACGCTCGTCCTTGGCGCGGGCACAAACGTCACGCGCACCATTCCGCTCACCAAGGCGCTCGACGACCCGGTCTTCGGCGGCACGGTGCCGGAAGTCAAAGAGGATTTCAGTTATCGCGTCGAGTTCGCCGGCCAGCGCACGAAGGAGTTTTCCGTGAAGGTCTACGAGCACCCGAAGCTGGAGCGCGCGGACGCGAAGCTACAGTTCCCCGCCTACACGCAGTTGCCCCAGAAGACCATCGAAGACACGCGCCGCGTCAGCGCGGTGGAAGGCACGACGCTCGGCTACACGCTCCAGCTCAACAAGCCGGTGAAGTCCGCACGCCTCGTCCCGCGCAAGAAGGACGGCGGCGAAACCATCGCGTTCGCCGTGGACGACGCGAAGCCCTTCGCCACGCTTGCGAACTTCCCGCTCGTCACCAGCGAAACCTACAACCTGGAACTCGTGGACGCCGACGGCCGCTCGAACAAGGTGTCGGCGCAGTTTGTCTTTGATGCGCTGCGGAACCGCGTGCCGGAGCTGAAGCTGCTTTCGCCGCGCGGCGACCAGCGGGTGTCGGCGTTGCAGGAGGTTCAGTTTGAGGAGGAGGCGTGGGACGACTTCGGCCTGCGCGCGTATGGCATCGCGTGGTCGCTCGGCGGCGCGGAGCCGACGCTGCTCCAGCTCGGCGAGGGCGTGCCCGCGAAGGAGAAGCGGCAGTTCAGCCACTTGCTGCGCTTGGAGGAACTCGGCGCGGCCCCCGACCAGCTCGTGGCGTGGTTCGTGTGGGCGGACGACATCGGTCCCGACGGCGAGCTGCGCCGCAATGCGAGCGACATGTATTTCGCCGAGGTCCGTCCCTTCGAGGAAATCTTCCGCCAGGGCGAGGGCGGCGAGAGCGAGGAAAGCCAGCAGCAGCGCAACCAGCAGGGCAACCAACAGCAGCAGATGGGGAAGCTCGCCGAGTTGCAGAAGCAGATCATCAACGCGACGTGGAAGCTGCGCAGGCAGCAAGGCACGGCCTTGCCCGTCACGAAAAGCACGTTGTCCGTGAAACCTGCCGTGAAATCAGTAGATTCATTCTAACAGCCACACGAGCCATGAAAACTCCCAGCGAAAAGCCCGGTTCGGCCGTGTTGTCCGGCGCCTGCCTCGCCCTGGTGGCCGGCGGGCTGGTCGCGCCACCGTGCATCCTCGCGCAGCAGCGGCCACGCGCCGCGTCCGCCAAGGC
>JBJTAU010000163.1:0-18136 GCA_046090965.1 Limisphaerales bacterium
GCCGTGGACCGCGCGAAGGCGAAGGCTCGGCGGTCACAGACCGCCGCTACAAGCTGCTCAAGGAGTTCGTCTGCTCCACCTCGAAGTTCGGCATCGGCCAGATCGCCGGCTCGAACTGCACGCCGCTCGGCTTGCACCGGATCGCCGAGAAGCACGGCACGGGCGCGGAGCCGGGCACGGTCTTCAAGGGCCGCAAGCCCATCGGCCACCTCCGCGACGGCCTGCCGCTGGAGTCCATCACCACGCGCATCCTGTGGCTGGACGGCCTCGACCCCGGCTTCAACCGCAGCGGCAACGTGGACACGTTCAAGCGCTACATCTACATCCACGGCTTCGGTGACCAGGCCAGCCTCGGCCGCCCCGCCTCGCACGGTTGCATCCACCTCGCGGACGCGGACCTCGTGCCGCTGTTTGACCTACTGCCCGTCGGGACGCTGGTGTGGATCGCGGAGAAGTAGCGGAGGGAGAAGTAATTAGTGATTAGTAGTCAGTCCAAAGCCGAGTGCGCTTGCACCGTGAACTAATTACTAACCACTAATCACTTCCCCTCGTGCCTCTTTGTGGCTGTCAACATGGCTGCTTTGCCTTACTTTGCGTCTCATGTCGTTGCTCGACCAGATGACGCAGCTCGCACAGCAGGCCAAGGCCGCCGCGCGCGAGTTGGCGAAGCTTTCCACCGCCGAGAAGAACCGCGCCCTCCTCGCGATGGCCGACGCGCTCGAAGCCCGCGCCCCGCAGCTCAAGGAAGCCAACGCCAAGGACATGGCCACCGGCGCGCAGATGGGCCTCTCCACCGCGATGCTCGACCGCCTCAAGCTCGATGAGAAGCGCATCGCCGCGATGGCGAAGGGGCTGCGCGAAGTCGCCGCCTTGCCCGACCCCGTGGGCCGCGTCCTCGACGAGCGCACGCGTCCGAACGGTCTGCGGCTCCAGAAAATCGCCACGCCCATCGGCGTCGTGGTCATCATCTACGAGTCGCGCCCGAACGTCACGGCGGACGCCGCGAGCCTCTGCTTCAAGACTGGCAACGCCACCATCCTACGCGGCGGCAAGGAGGCGCTGAACTCGAACACCGTCATCGCCGAGACGATGGTTGCCGCAGGTCGCACCGCACTGGGCGAGCGCTTCCCCGCGCACGCCATCCAGGTCGTGCCCACCACCGACCGCGAGGCCATCCCCGCGTTGCTCTCGCTCACGCAATACGTGGACCTCTGCATGCCGCGCGGCGGCGAGGGGCTCATCCGCGCCGTGGCGGAGTGCAGCAAGGTGCCGGTCATCAAGCATTACAAAGGCGTCTGCCACGTCTTCGTCCACGCCGCCGCCGACCTCGCGATGGCCGAGAACATCGTAATGAACGCGAAAGTCCAACGCCCCGCCGTCTGCACCGCTGCGGAGACCTTGCTCGTGGACAAAGCCGTGGCGGAGAAGTTCCTTCCCGCCATTGCCGGAAAACTTTGGGAGAAGAAGGTGGAACTCCGCGCGGACGAGGCGACGCGCGCCATTCTCCAATCGGCAATCGGCAATCTCCAATCGGCAATCAAGCCCGCCACCGAGCAGGACTGGTTCACCGAGTATAACGACTACATCCTCAACGTCTGCGTCGTGGACGGCGTGAAGGCGGCGATCGCGCACATCAACCACTACGGCTCCGCGCACAGCGACGCGATCGTGACGCGCGACGAGCCGGCGGCGCGGCGCTTCCTCGCCGAGGTGGATAGCGCGGCCGTGTATTGGAACGCCAGCACGCGCTTCACGGATGGCGGCGAGTTCGGCATGGGTGCGGAAATCGGCATCAGCACCGACAAGATCGGCGCGCGCGGCCCGATGGGCTTGGATGAACTCTGCACTTACAAGTGGCTCGGCTACGGCACCGGGCAGGTCCGAGCTTAAGCCACAGATGAACACAGATGGAACACAGATGCCCCGTGCGAGTGTTTCCTCCGCGACTGTCGCTTCGTGAACCCAGCCTCCTCCGCCCACGCCATCCGCGCCGCGCTTCCTCCCGGCGGACTTTTCACCGACCAGCATTGGCGCATCTCACCGACGCCGTTCGCGCTCGGGCCGGAGCTGGCGAACGAACTCGAATCGCTCGGGCGCGTGCTGCTCCAGTTTTATCGCGCGGTCAACCTGCTCTACCGCAAGAGCGTCGAGGGCAAGCAGCCGGAGTGGATCGCGCGCTGGCTGGACCATGGCAAGCCAGCGTGGCTCGTGGAACTCCAGCGGCACCCGGCCATTAGGAACGAACTGCCCCGTGTCATTCGCCCGGACATTCTGCTGACCGAGGGCGGGTTCAACATCACGGAGCTGGACAGCGTGCCTGGTGGCATCGGGCTGACGGGGTGGCTGGGGCGCGCTTACAGCGCGGCGGGTCCAAAGTCCAAAGTCCAAAGTCCAAAGTCGGAGGGTGGTGCGGAGGTCATCGGCAGCGCGAGCGGGATGCTGGATGGGTTCGCTTCGATCTTCGGTGACGCGGAGCGGGTTCACATCGTTGTCTCCGAGGAGTCGGGCGGGTGTCGCCGAGAGATGGAGTGGCTTGCGAATCAACTAAACGCTGCGGGGCCAACCTCTTTCAACCTTCAACCTTCAACCTTCAACTCCCCCGCTCCCGGCGACGCCGTGTATCGCTTCTTCGAGCTGTTCGACGTGGCAAATGTGCCGGGGGCGCGGCGGCTCTTCGAGCTGGCGACGGAGAAGCAGATCCGGCTCACTCCGCCGCCGCGTCCTGTGTTCGAGGAGAAGCTGCTCTTCGCGCTGCTGTGGAACCGCAACCTGCGCGGCTTCTGGCGGCAGGAGTTGGGCGAAGGTTTCCTGACGCGCCTGCAAAAGGCCGTGCCCTACACGTGGCTCGTGGATCCGACGCCGGTGCCGCCGCACGCCGCGCTTCCCGGCCACGAACTCACCGACTGGCAGCAGCTCAAGGCGCTCTCGCAGCGCGAGCGCGAGTTGATCCTGAAAGTCTCCGGCTACTCCGAGGAGGCGTGGGGCGCGCGCGGGGTTTACTTCGGCAGCGACCTCTCGGCGGCGGATTGGAGCGTCGCGGTGGACAAGGCGCTCCGCAGCTTTCCGCAATCGCCCTACGTCTTGCAGCGCTACCACAAACCACGCGTCGTCGAGGCGAACTACTTTGACTTCGCGCGCAACGACCTTGTCGCGATGCCCGGCCGCGTGCGGCTCTGCCCGTATTACTTCGTCAGCGGCGAAGGCGACGCCGCGCGGCCCGCGCTCGGCGGCGTGCTCGCGACGATCTGCCCCGCCGACAAAAAAATCATCCACGGGATGAAGGATGCTATCTTGGCCCCATGCACTGCGTGAGTGAAACGGTCGAGTGCCGAAGGTCGAGCGTCGAGAGCCTGACCTGCCCTCGACCCTCGACTTTCGACTCTCGACCCACCACCCCATGAGCCTGCTCGCTTTCACCTTCATGGCGTTCAGCTCGCTGTTCGTGATTGTGGATCCGATTGCGAGCATCCCGGCATTCCTGGCCATGACACCGCGCGACACGCCGGAGCAGCGCATCCGCATGGCGCGGCTCGCCTGCTGCGTGGCGGCAGGCGTGCTGCTCACCTTCGCCGTCGTAGGCAAGTGGATCTTCCATTACCTCGGCATCACCCTGCCCGCCTTCCAGATGGCCGCCAGTCTCGTGCTGCTGCTCGTGGCGCTGGACATGGTGCGCGCCCAGCGTTCCCGCGTGCAGGAAACTTCCGAGGAAACCATCGCCGGCATGGCGAAAGAGGATATTGCCATTACGCCGCTCGCGATTCCGATGCTCGCAGGCCCCGGCGCGATCTCCACCGCCGTGTTATTGCACAACCAAGCCGCGGGCTGGGAGCAAAGCGTTGCGCTCTACCTCTGCATTCTCGCCGTGTGCGCCGTGAGCTACCACGTCCTGCGCCTCTGTGCCAAGGGCGCGGCCTGGCTCAGTCCCATCGCCCTGCGCATCACCACGCGCATCATGGGCCTGCTCCTAGCTGCGCTGGCGTTCCAATTTTTCATCAACGCCATCAGCGAACTGCGCAAGGCGAATTGACCCAGCTCGCTGTCGTGGGCGGCCAGCTGCCGCCCCTGCTGTTGCTCCTGCGCCGTCTTGTCCTCCCGGAGGGTAGGCTCAGGATCGACGAGCAAGGCGCGTTAAGCCGCCTTTCCCCTCGACACGTCCCCTTCACCCGCTAACGTCCGCGCGTTCCAGCCCCGGCTGGCCGTGACATGAGCAGCAGTGTCCCCGCGAACCCGAAGGTTTCCGTCATCATCCCCATCTACGGGAAGGCCGGCGATTTGCCCCGGCTCATTGACGCGCTCCAAGCGCAGACGCTCCGCCCCCACGAGATCATCCTCGTGGACAGCAGCCCCAAGCCGATTGACAACCCGCCGCCGGGCACGCGGCTGGTGAAGAACCCGGTGGATGTGGCGTTGAGCTGGGACTACAACCTCGGCGCGAAGGAGGCCACCGGCGACTACATCTTGAACATGCAGCAGGACTGCGTGCCCGAGGACAAGACCGCGCTGGAGCGGATGATGCGGCAGCTTCACGAAGTGCAGGGCCGCGTGTCGGTCGTCGCGCTGGTCACGCTGCCGATGGAGAATTTCCTGCAATACAACTTCTGGGGCCAAGTGCTCATGGCGCGGTGGATCGGGCGCATCCGACAGGGCATCAGCGGCAAGTTCGACCTCCACCGCGCGGACGTGTATCGCAGCATCGGCTGCTACACCACCGCGCAGTTTCACTTTGCGGGCGAGGACATGGACCTCTTCATGCGCCTCAGCCAGAAGGGCGAGGTGTTCGTGAGCGACGCGGAGATCATCCATTACCACTTCCAATCGCTCAAGACGAGTTGGGTGCATCTCGTGAAGAAGCATTACCAAGTGGCCGAATCTTTCGGCGCGCTCTTCCGCACCTGGGGCTTCGGACTGCGCCGCATTCCCTACGCGGGACACTGGACGCATCATCTCGCCAAGTATCTCTACTGCCTCGTGCCGTTGATGCTGGTGCCCCAGTTCACCATGCCCGCCGCGCTCGCCATCATCGTCGGCAGCAACCTGAGCAACATGGAGTCGTGGCGCGTGAAGTCGTGGAAGACCTGGGCCTACCTGCCACTCTTCAACGTGTATCTGTTCTTCGTCGGCTTCGTCGGCACGGCGGTGGGATTGCTCACGGGGAAGCAGCGGTATTCCCAGAACAAGTGAGCTGGTAGGAATCTCAATCTTTCTCTTACTCCTAATCTTAGCCCCTACCCGCCTCCGAAAGGAGCAAGATTACGATTAGGATTCCGAGCAAGAGGGAGACTTAGAAGCCACACTTGACGCTCCCCTACCCCGCTTCTACGTTGCGCCCAATCAAAGCCCCATGAACTCCTCCGAGCCAGCCATCCGCGAGTTCGCCCAACGCCTCGCGTTCCTGCTCATTTTCCGCACCGCCCTGCGCTGCGCGACGGTCTGGCTGCTCGGCGTCGGCGTCGCGGTGCTGGTGGCGCGCGTGACAGGTTTGGTCGCGTCGCACTGGCTCATCGGTGGGTTGCTCGGCTTGGTGCCGGTCGTCGCCGTCGCAGCGTGGATCGAATGGCAACGCCGCCCGCAACTCGCCGCCGTCCGCGCGGCGATGGACCTCCACAACCACGCCGGTGGCCTGCTCATGGCCGCTGCGCAGGCCGATGTCTCCGCGTGGCAGAACGGGACGAAACCCGCCCAGCCTGTCGTGCGCTGGAACAGCGGCCGCCCGATCACGCTCTTCGCGGCGGCGGCGCTCTTCCTCGGCGCGTCCATGCTGATGCCCGAGCGGTTCATCGTCGGCGCGGCACAACGCCCGCTCGACGTGGGCAAGCTCGTCACGGAGTTGACCGAGCAGATCACGGCGCTCGAGGAGGAAAAGATTTTGCCGGAGGACAAGGCCCTTGAACTCAAGAAGGAACTCACCCGGCTCGGCAAGGAATCCGCCGCGAAGGATCCCGCGAAGACTTGGGAATCCCTAGACCACCTCAAGCAGTCCAACACCGACCTCGCCAAGCAGGCCGCCGAGGAAGCCATCCAGAAACCCGACGCCATGAAGCAGGCCGAGACCCTCGCCGCCGCCTTGGGCCTGCTGCCGGACTCTGCGGCCTCGCTGCTCGAACGCGCCATGCAGGACATGGCTTCACTCCTTCAGCAGGCGAAGTTGGAGCAGGGCCTTCTCGCGACGAAGCTCCCCGAGGACCTCCTCAAAGCCGCCAAGGCTGGCAAGCTCAACCCCGAGCAGCTCAAGGAGTTGATGAAGGCGCTGCAAGGCAACAAGGACAAGCTCGGCGAATGCCTCAACAAACTCGCGAACCTCAAGCTCATTGACCCCAAGCTCCTCGAAGCCTGCAAGAACGCCGGCCAATGCCCGAACCCCAACGGCCTCGCCGCCTTCCTCGCGGAGAACGGTGCGAACCTCGACTCCATCGCGGGCGTGCTGCAGGTCTACGCGCCCGGTAACGGCGGCGTGGACCGCGGCCGCGGCGACGCCCCGCTCACCTGGACCGACCCGTCCGACGAGTCCGGCATGAAGTTCAAGGACACCGCGCTACCGATGGGGCCGCTCAGCGGCTTGAAAGACGCGCAGCTCGTAGGCATCAGCCGCAGCGCGCCCGAAGTGACCGGTGACAAGGAAACCGCCTCAGCCGGCGCGCTGGTCGGAGCCGAAGCGGGCGGCGGCGCGGCGAACGTCCAGCAACTCCTCCCCCGCCACAAAGGCGCAGTGCAACGGTTCTTCAAGCGGGAGAATTGAATTGGCCGCGTGGGCCAAGTAACAGGGAAGGTTCCGCGAGGTTTCGGACTGCGTGGGTCCCTTGGCCCTTCTCCTAACCGCTCAGAGCAGCCCCGCTTCCCTCATCGCCGCCTCCAGCCCGTCGGCGACGCCGTGGCCGCAGAGGCGGTCGCTCACGTAGCCGCCTTCGCGCCAGACGGCTTCCTTCACTCCGGGGATGGCGTTGGCCGGCGCGACCAGCCAGCAGGCGTGCTCGTCGCAGAGCATCGGTAGGTCGTTGAAGTGGTCGCCCGCCGCGAAAACGCATTCGCGTGTGAGGCCGAGCTGCCGGGTGATTTCCGCCAGCGCCGTGCCCTTGCTGTAGGCCGTGTGGCTGAAGCGCGCATACACGTCGTTGCGCACCACCGTGAGGTTCGGCACGGACTCGCAGTAGTCCCGCAGGTGCGCCTCGATGTCGTCCGCATCCGCGTTGGTGCCCGCGATGAGGCAGAACGGCGAATAGGAGTCGGAGTAAACCGAGGCGTGGAACTTGCCGTTGACCCACTTGAAGAGGCGCGGCAAGTCCTTCTCCACGGCCTTGAACAGATCGCGGTGCGCGCGCTCGCAGTCGCCGTTCCATGGTTGCAGCGGGAAGAAGCGCGGCCCCTCGCGGAAGTAAATCTCGCGCTCCACCGTCACGAGCCAGTCGGGCTGAATCTCCAGCCGCGCCCGGCCCAAGCCTTCCATCAGGCTGGAGAGATCGCGCCCGGTGTTGATGACCCACTTCGCGCCGCGCACCTGAAGATCACTGATGAGGGACTGGAGCCGCACCGGCACGGGCGGCTGCTCGTAGTCCGTGTGCAGCGTGCCATCGAAGTCGGTCGAGATGATTTTGATGGGCAGGTCCATCGGCGGGGACAGTATTCAGTAATCAGTGTTCAGTGAAAAGTAAGCAGTTTCCTGAGACTGCGCGCTGGTCCTCAATGAACACTGAAAACTGCATTCTGAATACTTCCTTGCCGACCGCTGATTGCTAACCGCTCCTGCCCCGCCTACGCTGCACGCCAGCGATGCCCGACCTCCAAGCTCAATACGACGACGCCATGTTCGCCTTCAGCCAGGGCGACTACGACACCGCCATCGCCGGCCTGCGAGCTGTGCTGGCTGCGGACCCCGCGCACTTCGACGCCCAGCTCTCGCTCGGCATGGCGTATTGTCGGAAGGGCGACTTCGCCACCGCCATCGCCGAGGGCCACAAGGCGGAGCAAATGCGTCCCCACGAACAACTCGTTCACACCAATCTTTCCCTCTTCTACATGCGCGCCGGCAACAAAGTGACCGCCGAGCACCACGGCCTCCAAGCCCGCATTGCCTCATGGAAAGGGAACATGACCGCCCCCGGCACAACGCCCGCAGCCGCGAGCGACCCCGAACTCGAACTCGCCAAGCCCGCCCCGCAGGCCTTCAAGCTCCCCGAGAAGTTTCCCGACCAGCCGTGGAAGAAGAGCAAGCCCGCGGGCGGCCACTGATGGTTGCGAGCGATTCCCGCCGACAAAACGCGTTGTCTTCGCGAGCCCGGCCGGTATGCTGCCGCCATGCGTTGCGCGTCTGGATTGGTTGCCGTTCTGCTTTTCCTCAGCGCCGCTGTCGCCCACGCGGGCGACGGCAAGGTGCTCAAGGTGCTGCCTCATTTCCTTGATCGCGACGGCAAGCACTCGCTTTCACCCAGCCTCTTTGAACGCGACGCCTATCAGGCCCACCTGCGCAAACACCCCGAGGAGATCAGTGCGCTGCGGTTCGACGTGAACTGGTCCGCCGCCGGCAAACCGGCGAATCTCCGCCTCCGCGTCGAGGCGCGCGGCAGCAAGGCGGCGGCTGAAACGAAGGTGGTCGAAGCCACCGTGAAGCCGGGCTGGAGCGGCAGTGCGTGGGCGGGGTTGACGCTGGACAAGGACGCCTCTCAGCAACTCGGCGGCGTGGCCGCGTGGCGCATCACGCTGTGGGACGGCGAGACGATGCTCGCCGAGCAGAAATCCTTTTTGTGGTGAGTCGGGTCAGGGAGACCCGAGCCCTTCCGGAGTCTGGAGCATGAGCCAATCACGCAATCCCATCATCGTCGCTCTCGACGTGCCGCATCTGGAGTCGGCGCTCGGCTTGGTGCAGCAGCTCGCGCCGGTGGTCGGTGCATTCAAGGTCGGCAAGGAACTCTTCGTCGCCGCCGGGCCGGACATCGGGCGGCGCATCCGGGACACGGCCGCGTCCGTCTTCCTCGCCCTCAAGTTCCACGACATTCCCAACACGGTGGCCAAGGCCGTCGAGGCTGCCGTGCGGCTCGATGTGCAGATGCTCACGATCCACACCAGCGGCGGCTTGGCGATGATGCAGGCCGCGCAGAAGTCTGCGGAGGAAGCGGCGCTGCGCACCGGCAAGTCGCAACCGCTGTTGCTCGGCGTCACGGTCTTGACCAGCCTGAACACCAACGACCGCGCCGAAGTGGGCGTGCCACACGACGTGGGCAATCAAGTCGAGCGGCTCGCCAGCCTTGCGGCGAAAGCGGGCCTCGGCGGCTTGGTCTGCTCGCCCTTGGAGATCACCCGGCTGCGGCAGATTCTTCCGTCACAAGTTCAACTCGTCACACCCGGCATCCGGCCCGCCGACAGCCAGGCCGACGATCAAAAGCGCACGCTCACGCCGAAGGAGGCGCTGGCCGCCGGCGCGAGCTGGCTGGTGATTGGCCGGCCCATCTGCGCCGCACCAGACCCACGCGCGGCGGCGGAAAAGCTCCTGGCGTCGCTGTGAGGGCGTCGCGGTTCAACTTGCGCCTTGCCGTTTGAACGCTGCCCGGTAGTTTCCCGCGCGTGTCGAAGCCGGTCAAAAAATCCTCCGCCCCCAAGGCCGTCATCCTCGGCGTCGGGCTGGACTCCGACGGCCACCAGCGCGTGACGACCGGCGCCAACTTCGCCCTCGTCGGCGGCTCGAAGGACACGCACGAGCAGATGACCGAGAAGGCCATCAAGATCAACGAGAAGCTCAAGCAGAAGGGGAAGCAGCTCGAAGAGGTTTCGCGCGAGGAGTTCGACGACATCGCGCACGAGGTCGGCCTACGCCGGCATAACCCCCAGGCGAACTGAACTTTCATGCCGGCCGACAAACACCCTTACCTGTTCCTGCTCGTCTTCTTCCTGATGGCGCTGGGCTTCGCCGTCGGGCCGCTCATCCTCGCGTGGCTGTGGGCCAAGCTCGTCTCCCCGCAGAAACCGGGTGAGGTGAAGAACTCGACTTACGAGTGCGGCTTGGAATCCAAAGGCGATGCTTGGGTGGCCTTCAAGTCCGAGTATTACCTCTACGCCATCCTGTTCCTCGTGTTCGACGTGGAGACGATTTTCCTGCTGCCCTTCGCCGTGGCATTCACCGGCCTGTCCGTGGGCGCGGTCTTGGCGATGTTGATCTTCGTGCTGCTGCTGGTCGAAGGGCTAGCGTGGGCGTGGGTGAAGGGAGTGCTGACGTGGAAGTGAAGGGGATAGGAAATTGGGAATGGGTGATAGGGTGTAAAGTCGTCGGCTTCAGTCCCTATTCCCACTCCCCCATCCCCCATCCCCTTCTTTGACTATGGACGACGGCCTCAAAAGCGAACTGACCAAGCAGGGCATCTACGTGGTGAAGCTCGAGCAGCTTTACAACTGGGGCCGCAGCAACTCCGTCTGGCCGCTGGGCTTCGGGCTGGCCTGCTGCGCCATCGAGATGATCGCCGCCAGCATGGCGCGCTTCGACCTCGCGCGCTTCGGCGCGGAAGTCTTCCGCCCCTCGCCCCGGCAGGCGGACCTGATGATCGTGGCCGGCACCGTGACCAAGAAGATGGCCCCGCAGGTTGTGCGCCTCTACAACCAGATGCCCGAGCCGAGATACGTCATTGCCATGGGCGCGTGCGCGATTTCCGGCGGCCCCTTCAAGCAGGGCTACAACGTCCTCAAGGGCATTGACAGATACATCCCGGTGGACGTCCACATCCCCGGCTGCCCGCCCCGGCCCGAGGCGCTCATCCACGCCTTCATGACGCTCCAGCGGAAGATTGACGCGCAGAAAGTCTTCGGCCCCGACCGCGCGCACCACTTCGACGCCAGCAAGCCGAGCGAATTCCCCATCCCGCTCTACGGCGAGCACGACTTGGTGCCAGCCAAGAACCCGAATGTGTGGGAGCCGGCGGTCGTTGTTCGTTGAATTTGTCTTTCCGTGGAAAACCTTGAGCAAATCAAAGACCGCGCCGAGGCCGCTGTGCCCGGTGCGCAGTTGAGCATCGTGAAGAACGAGTCGCCCAGCGCGCAGCATTCGCTGCTCGTGGATGTCGAGCACTCCTTCGCCGTCGCCAAGTTCCTCCGCGACGACCCGGCGCTCCGCCTCGACTACTGCTCGAACGTCACGGGCGTTGATTTCCTCGACGCCGAGCTGTCCGAGAAGGTGAAGGTCAAGAAGGTCGTGGACGGCGTGGAGAAGGAGGTCGAGGAAGTGCGGAAGACCAAGCGCGCCGGCTACCTCGAAGTGGTCTATCACCTCTACTCGATGAGCTTGAAGCACGGGCCGGTCATCCTGCGCCAGCGCACGCCCGGCCGCGCGGACCCGGTGAAGGTCACGTCGCTCACGCCGCTGTGGCGCAGCGCGGAGTTTCAGGAGCGCGAGGTGTTCGATCTCTACGGCATTCTCTTCGACGGCCATCCGGACCTGCGCCGCATCCTCATGTGGGACGGCTTCAAGGACCATCCGATGCGGAAGGATTATCAGGAGCCCGACGACTACGAATACGAGCCCACGCCGCATGATGAGGTGTTGGAGAAGGCCAAGCCGCACATGCCGAAGCAGGAGGTAAAGGCGTGAGCGATGATGCGCTTCAGGAGACGGCAACGCCTTATCGAACGGACGAATCCCGCAGTGAGTTCGCGCCCCTGATTGACGAGCTGTATCGGGAGGAAGTGCTGGACGCCCGACGGATGACGCCGGAGGAGAAGTTTTTGGCGGGTGAGGAGCTATTTGAATATGCCTGCTCCATCACGCTGGCGGGCATTCAGAGTCAGAATCCGGACTGGAACGCTGACGCATGCCGCCGGGAGTTGGACCGTCGGCTGGAACTCGGCGAACGACTTCAGAGGACCGCTCGATGACGGCCGCAGAAAGTCTCACGCTTCAAGTGGTGGATGCGGTGACCGCAGCAGGCATTCCCTACATGCTGGTGGGTTCGTTCGCCAGCAACGTCCACGGCATCCCGCGATCCACTAAGGACGCGGACTTCGTCATCCAGTTGGAGGGAGGCGTTGGAGCTGCGTTCGCCGCCCGGCTAGGGAGTGAGTTTATCCTCGACCCGCAACTGAGTTTCGAGACGGTCACGGGCACATACCGGCAGTTCATCCGGCACCGGAAGAGTCCGTTCAAGGTGGAGCTTTTTCTCCTGTCCCAGGATGCACATGACCAGATGCGGTTCGCCCGCCGGCGGGAGGAATCGGTGTTTGGCCGGAAGGTGTGGCTGCTGACGGCTGAAGACGTGATTATCAGCAAGCTGCGCTGGGCACGCAGCAAGGACCGCGATGTCATCCGCAACGTGCTCGCCGTCCAGCGCGAGCGGCTCGACTGGCCTTACCTCGAAACGTGGTGCCGCCAGCACGGCACGCTTGCCTTGCTGGAAGAAATCCGGCGGACTATCCCCGCACCTGAAACATGACCGCCCCTGTTGACACTTCCGACCCGAAGCAGCTCGGGGCCGACACCGACGGAACGCAGTTCATGACGTTCCACGACTTCGCCTACGACGCAGGCAAGACGAGCTTCCAGCGCAAGGCCGACGTCATCGGCCTCGGGCGCGAGGGCGAGCTGCTCGAAGTGGCGATGGGCCCGCAGCATCCGTCCACGCATGGCGTCTTCCGCATGGACGTGGTGCTCGACGGCGAGACGATCGTGAAACTGAAGCCGGTCTTCGGCTACCTGCATCGCAACCACGAAAAGATCGCCGAGAACACCAGCTACCTGGCCTCGATGCCTTACACGGACCGGCTGGATTACTTCTGCTCGCTGACGAACAACTGGGCTTACGCGCTGTCCGTCGAGAAGCTCGCCGGCCTGCAAGTCCCCGAGCGCGCGGAATACATTCGTCTCATCACCGCCGAGCTGACGCGCTTGCTGAACCACACCTGCCTCGCGGGCTTTCTCTTGCAGGACATGGGCGCGCTGGGCACGCCGCTGATGTATGCCTTCCGCGAGCGCGAAAAAATTCTCGACCTCTTCGAGTCGCTCACCGGCGCGCGGATGATGTGCAACTACATGCGCTTCGGCGGCTGCCGTTGCGACTTGCCGCCGGACTGGCTGGACGCGGCGAAGAAGGTCGTGGCCGAATATCCGAAGTTCCTCGATGAGTTCGAAACGCTGCTCTCCGGCAACGAAATCCTCATGGCCCGCACGCAAGGCGTCGGCAAAGTCCCCGCCGAGCTCGCCGTGAGTGCCGGCCTCACCGGCCCGATGCTCCGCGCCAGCGGCGTGGACTACGACATTCGCAAGGTGGACGCCTACGGCCTCTACGCGCGCTATCCCTTCCGCATCCCGCTGGGCGACCACGGCGATGTTTACGACCGCTACATGGTCCGCATGTTGGAGATGCGCGAGTCGCTGAAAATTTTGGAGCCCGCGCTCAAGGACATTCCCGAAGGACCCGTCGTGGACCCGAAGGCGAAGTTGCGCGGCTTTCGCCCGAAGACCGGCGAAGCCTACGGCCGCATCGAGGGGCCGAAAGGCGAGCTCGGCTTCTACCTCATCAGCGACGGCAGCCCGAACCCGTATCGCTACCGCGTCCGCCCGCCGAGCCTCATCAACCTCACCGTGCTGGAGGACATGTGTCTCGGCCAGACCGTCGCCGACGCCATCGTGAGCCTGGGCAGCGTCGACATCGTGCTAGGAGAAGTTGACCGATGAGCGGAAGATTTTTTTATAAGGAGAGCAGGAGGGCAGGAAAGGAAATCCATGCCGCTTGAGCTGGAGGAGTTGACGGGGCAAATCATCGGGGCGGCGATTGAGGTTCATAAGGCGCTAGGGCCGGGCTTCCTTGAAGCCATTTACGAGAACGCGCTCGTTCATGAACTCAGGAAGCGTGGTTTGAAAGTGGAGCAGCAGGTTGAGGTGGCAGTGCTTTACGACTCGGTCGAGGTGGCAAACATCGGCTGGACTTGCTCGTGGAGGAACAAGTGGTTGTAGACTTGAAGACGGTCACGGATTTCGCCGCCGTTCATTTTTCCGTGGTTCGTTCGCAGCTCCGCTCGGTCGGACGTAAGCACGGTCTGCTGCTGAATTTTGCCAAGGCCAAACTTGAGGCCAAGCGCGTCATCGCGGACTCGCCACGGGAAAATTAAATCCTTCCTGCCTTCCTGCCCTCCTAATAAACTCCCTCCTGACTTTATGCTCGGCACCGGAATCTTGAAAGGCATGGTGGAAACGGCGAAGAACTTCGCCGGCAGCTACCACGACCCCGAGCGGCTCACGACGGTCGAGTATCCCGAGCAGCGCATCGCTTCGAAGGAAAACGCGCGGCAGTTCCCCTTCCTCGTCCACGACACCGAAGACCCGATGAAGGGCCTGCGCTGTGTCGCCTGCCAGATTTGCGAGAAGGAGTGCCCGCCGCAGTGCATCTACATCGTCAAGAGCAAAGACAAGCGCACGGATTACAAGGGCCAGCTCCAGTTCTACCCGGCCATCTTCGACATCGACATCTCGGTGTGCATGAGCTGCCAGATTTGCGTCGAGGTGTGCCCGTTCGAGTCCATCAAGATGGACACCGAGTTCGAGCTGTCGAACACCGACCGCTTCGGCGGCCTCTTGGTGCATAAGGAACAACTCGCCAAGTCGAACGCGCACTATCGCAAGATTCACCCGACGGAAGCCGCTGCCTCCGACGCCGTCCTCGCAGCCGAAACAGCCAAAGCGCAGGCCAAGGCCAAGGCTGACGCCGAAGCCAAAGCCGCCAAGGCCGCTGCCGAGGCGAAAGCCAAAGCGGACGCCGCCGCTGCCGGAACCGCTCCGGATCCCGCGACTCCGGCCGCGACGAAACCCTCTTCCCCCGCTGCGGCCCCGGCTGCGGCTCCCGCCGCGTAGCCCATGGCCGATTTGTTCCAAGCCCTCGACCAATTTCCGGTCACGCTGAAGCACTGGCTCATGGGTCAGGCGGCGGGCGTGTTGCCGGAGTGGACGTTGCCGCTCGTCTCGGCGGCGCTGTCCATCACGCCGATTCTCGCGGTGTTCCCGCTGCTCTTTGCCCTCACCACGGTCATCGAGCGCAAGGGCCTTGGCCGCATCCAAAACCGCATCGGGCCGAACCGCGTGGGCATCCCGCTCACAAACATCCGCCTCGCCGGCTTCGGCCAGTTCATCGCCGACGGCATCAAGTCGCTCACCAAAGAAGATGTCGTCCCCCGCGCGGCGGACAAGGTCGTCCACTTCCTCGCGCCCATCGCGCTGCTGATTCCGGTGCTGCTGACTTACTCGGTGCTGCCCTTCGGCAAGAACATGGTGCCGCTCGACCTGCCGCAGACGGGCCTGCTCTTCTTCTTCGCCCTCGGTGCGAGCACGGAACTCAGCGTCTTCATGGCCGGCTGGTCCAGCCGCAACAAGTATTCGCTGCTCGGCGCGATGCGGGCGATTGCGCAAATGGTGTCTTACGAAATCCCGCTGATTCTCTCGACGCTCTCGGTCGTGATGATCGCTGGGACGTTGTCGCTCACCGGCATCGTCGAGAGCCAGATCACGAAGCATCTCTGCTTCATTTACGACTGGCACCTCTTCACGCCGTGGGGCCTCGTTGGTTTCTTCCTCTTCCTCACCGCCGCCGCCGCCGAGGCGAACCGCACGCCGTTCGACTTGCCCGAGGCCGAGTCAGAAATCATCGCGGGCTACTTCACGGAATACTCCGGCTTCAAGTTCGCCATCTTCTTCCTCGCGGAATACCTCGGCCTCTTCGCGATGTGCGGGCTGGGCATCACGCTCTTCCTCGGCGGCTGGCTGCCGCCGGTGAGCTTCCTCGATTTCATCCCGTCGTGGTGCTGGTTCCTCGGCAAGCTAATCGCACTGATTCTGCTCTTCATCTGGTTGCGCGGCACGCTGCCCCGCCTCCGCACCGACCAACTCATGGGCTTCGCGTGGAAATTCCTCCTGCCGATGACGCTGCTGAATTTGCTCGTCGCCGCGTTGTGGCACCTGTCTGGCGGCGCGGTCCCGCTGGTCGTGCGCTGGATCGGCGGCTTTGCGATGCTGGCGATTCCCTACTGGTTGCTCGGCCGCAGCTTCGAGGCCAAAGTCGGCAAACGGGAGTATCGCTTCGCCAACTAATTACTAAGCACTAATCACTTTGACCCTCCCCTTCGCCATCCTCGCCGGTCTGACCGTCGGCAGCGCCATCGCGGCGATGTCGCTGCGGAATCTGGTGCATTGCGTGCTGGGCCTGGTGCTCACGTTCGCCGGGCTGGCCGGGCTGTATCTCCAGCTCAACGCCGAGTTTGTCGGCTTCACGCAAATCCTCGTTTATGTCGGCGCGGTGGCCATCCTCATCGTCTTCGCCATCCTGCTCACGCGCGGCACCGAACCGGCGAACGAGCCCGCCACCGTCTCGTGGCCTGCTGGCGTATTCGTGGCCGTGCTGACCTTCCTTGCGATGGCTTCCGCTGTCATCGCCAGTCCCGTGGGCAAGCGCCTCGCAGCCCCCGCCCCGGAAGTTTCCGTGAAAACCCTCGGCCAAAAGCTGATGACCGATTACGTCCTCCCGCTGGAAGTCATGGCCCTGCTGCTCACGGCGGCGATGCTCGGCGCGGTCATCATCGCGATGCGCGAGAAGGAGGGGAAATGAGCACAGGGAATAGGCAATGGGTGATGGGGAATGGGGCTTCGGCTGTGCGCCAGCTTCCCTATCCGCTATCTCCTACCTCCTATCCCCTTCGCCGCGAAAGGAGGACCGCATGACCCCGCTCTCTGGCTACCTCCTCGTCTCCGCGCTGCTCTTCTGCATCGGCCTCGCGGGCGCGCTCACGCGGCGCAACGCCATCATGGTGCTCATCGGCATTGAGCTCATGCTCAACGCGGCGAACCTGAACTTCATCGCCTTCTGGCGCTTCAGCGAGAATCCAGAAACGATGACTGGCCTGACCTTCGCGCTCTTCTCCATCGCCATCGCCGCCGCCGAAGCCGCCGTCGGCCTCGCGCTCATCATCACGATTTACCGCCATTTCAAGACTTCCAACGTTGACAAGGTGGAGGAGCTGAAGGGATGAGTTGGATTCTCAAGAACCTCTGGCTCATCCCCGTGCTGCCGCTGCTGGCGGCGGGCATCAGCGCGTTGCTGAAGCGCCCGAACCGCTCGCTCGCGGCGGGGCTGGCCATCGGAGCGATGGGCGCGTCGTTCCTCGTGGCGGTTGCCGGTTTCATCGAGACGCTCGGCAAGCACGGCGCGGCGGCGCGGCAGGTCCACAACTTCGACTGGTTCGCGCTTGGCGACACCGTGGTCCGCCTCGGCTGGGTGCTGGACCCGCTCACGGCGGCGATGGTGGTGATGATTACCTTCGTTGGCTCGCTCATCTTCATCTTCAGCGTCGGCTACATGAGCCACGACGAGAACTTCACCCGGTTCTTCTGCTTCCTGTCGCTCTTCGCCGCCGCGATGCTCGGCCTCATCATCGCCAACAACCTGCTGCTCCTCTTCATGTGCTGGGAGCTCGTGGGCCTCGCAAGTTATCTCCTCATCGGCTTCTGGTTTCACAAGCCCAGCGCGGCGGCGGCGGCCAAGAAGGCCTTCATCACCACGCGCATCGGCGACGTGTTCTTCTTCCTCGGCATCGTGTGGCTCTACTCCGAGACCGGCACGCTGCTCTTCTACGATGGCGGGCGCGGCTGCCTCGAACAGGATGCGCTGGCGAAGATGGTCGCGCACACGACCATCGGCGGACTCGCGGCCAGCTCGGCGATTGGCCTGCTGCTCTTCGCCGGCGCGGTCGGCAAGTCCGGCCAGCTCCCTCTGCACGTCTGGCTGCCCGACGCGATGGAAGGCCCTACGCCCGTCAGCGCGCTCATCCACGCGGCGACGATGGTGGCGGCGGGCGTCTTTCTCGTGGCGCGCGTGTATCCGCTGATGGAGCTGCAGCAAGCCGGCGTGTCCGAACCCATTCCGCTCACGGCCGTGACGTGGATTGGCGCGCTCACGGCCATCTTCGGCGCGCTCGTCGCCGTGTCGCAGACGGACATCAAGCGCATCCTCGCCTACTCCACCGTATCGCAGCTCGGCTATATGATGATGGGCTTGGGCATCGGCGGCGTGGCGGTCGGGATGTTCCACCTGCTCACGCACGCGTTCTTCAAGGCGCTGCTCTTCCTCGGCTCCGGCTCCATCATCCACGGCTGCCACGAGGAGCAGGACATCCGGCGCATGGGCGG
>JBJTAU010000164.1:0-5749 GCA_046090965.1 Limisphaerales bacterium
GCGTGACGGGTGTCTCGGCGACGATGGGCCGGTCACTGAGAATGCGCAGGCCGCGCTTGTTCGGCAGCAGGTCGGCGACGGTCTGCGCGAGCGCGTCGGGGAACAGGCCGGGCGCGAGGTTACCGGCGAAGGGGATTGGCCCGCCCAGCGCGGCGGTGAGCGTGGCGAGGGCGGAGCCGCGCAGGAAGTTGCGACGAGAGGCAGCGGAGCGGTTCATGTGTGTTGGACGGATGTTCAACGCGGCGGTGGCGGGCGGCAAGCTTGGAGCGTGGGCCGACGGTGGGGCCAAAGTGATTAGTAATTAGTCGTGCGCACGGCTCCATCGCTGGCAATCATCCCGCGTTCACTAATCACTAATTACTAACCACTCCTCGCTTTCACGATGCGCTCCGCTGCTTCACTCTCCTCCGCGCTGGCCGCCGGAACCGCGCTGTTCCTCGCCGCCAGTTCGCTCATGGCTCAGACCAACCAACCCGCCGCCGAGGCGTGGCTCGCCGCCGCGCCCGTCGCGCCCGAGTTCGCCATGCCGAAGACCAAGGCGGCGTGGGAGAAGCAGCGCGCCGAGGTGCGCGCGACGTTGTGGCAGTTGCTCGGCCAGCTGCCGCCGCGCCCGAAGGTGCCGAAGGTCACGACCGTCACGCGCGAGGACCGGGGCGATTACGTCTTCGAGAAGTTCACGTTCGACAACGGCGCGGGGGCGACGGTGCCGGGCTATGTGTTCCTGCCCAAGGGAGTTTCCGGCAAATCACCCGCTATCCTCTACTGCCACTGGCACGGTGGCCAATACGACATCGGCAAGGATGAGTTAATGCGCACCAATGCCACGCCAGTAGTGCCCGGGCCGACGCTCGCGAAACGCGGTTACGTGGTGCTGGGCGTGGATGCCTACTGTTTCGGCGAGCGCAACGGCCAGGGGCCGGGCGGCCCCGCCGAGAAGGGCGGTGCGGGCGAGATGACGGCGTCGAAGTTCAACCTGTGGGCCGGGCGCTCGCTGTGGGGGATGATCTTGCGCGATGACTTGATGGCCTTGGATTACCTCGCTTCGCGCAAGGAAGTGGACGCGTCGCGCATCGGCGTCACCGGCATCAGCATGGGCGCGACGCGGACGTGGTGGCTCGCGGCGCTGGACGAGCGGTTGCGCGCGGGCGTGGCCGTCGCGTGCATGACGCGCTACACGGACCTCATCCGCATCGAGGGCCTGAAATACCACGGCATCTACTACTTCGTGCCCGGAATGCTGAACCACTTCGACAGCGAGGCTGTGATGGCGCTGGCCGCGCCGCGCCCGATGCTCTTCATGACCGGCGACAAGGACTACGGCTCGCCCATCGAAGGCATTCGCAAACTGGAGGCGAAGCTTCGCCCGGCCTACGAGCTGTATCGCGCGGAAGCGAACTTCGAGAACGTCGTCTACCCCGGCCTCGGCCACGTCTATCTGCCGGAGATGTGGGACAAGATGGTCGGCTGGATGGACCAGCATGTGCGGGACGGGAAGTGAGGAACTAACGCGTAAGGGCGACGAGTGCCAGTCGCGGGCCGGGAGTGTTCGCGGTGGCCTCAGCCTTGAACACCACTCCGGCCCAACTCGTCGGCATACCATTGCTTTGCGGTTCGAGCTCGGTGGTGGCGCGCCGTCGCCACCTTCGCAAGCGTCAGCTCATGATTTTCACGCAGAAGAAGTTCGTCGCCACGGGCCTGACCGGCGCGTTGCTGTTCGGCGCCTCATTGCCGAGCGCGGCACAAAGCCCGGCCGGCTCCGTGACGTTCTTCGAGGAGAAGATTCGCCCCGCGCTCGCCGAGCATTGCTACAAGTGCCACTCCGCCAAGTCCACCAAGCTCAAGGGCGGCCTGCGTCTCGACCACCGCGAAGGCGTGGTCACAGGCGGCGACTCCGGCCCGGCCATCTCCACCGCGAAGCCCGATGACAGCCTCCTGCTCAAATCCCTCCGCCACCCGGACAAGGACCAACTCATGCCGCCGGACGGCAAGCTGCCCGACGAGGTCATCGCCAACTTCGAGAAGTGGGTGCGGGCCGGCGCGCCCTTTCCCGAGACCACGACAGCCGCAGCGAAAGACGCGAAGCCGTGGTGGGATACGGTTGCGGAGAAGGACTTGTTCTCCGCTGACCGCCCCCTTCACGCGGTCGTGGACCACTATGTCGCCGCGAAGCTCACCCAATCCAAGGTCAAGCCCGCGCCCGCCGCGAGCGACGCGAACTTCATCCGCCGCCTGACGCTCGACCTCGCGGGCCGCATCCCCACGACGGCGGAAGTGCGCGCCTATGTCGCGGCCACCGAGCCGGACAAGGCCGCCCGGCTCGTCGAGCGGTTGATGGCCGCGCCCGGCTTTGTGCGGCATCAGGTGACGGAGTTCGAGTGGCTGCTGACGGAAGGGCAGGGGACCGGCTTCCGCGATTACCTCACGCGGGCCATTTCCGAAGGCCGCCGCTGGGACCGCGTCTTCAAGGAAGTCATCACGGGCGACACCGCCACGCCGGAGACAAAGGGCGCGGACGCCTTCCTCCGCTCGCGCGCCAAGGACCTCGACAAGCTCGTCACCGACGTGAGCGTGCGCTTCTTCGGCGTGAACATCAGTTGCGCCCAGTGCCACGACCACCCGCTCGTGCCCGCGTGGAAGCAGGACCATTACTACGGCATGAAGTCCTTCTTCAGCCGCACCTTCGAGCACGGGGACTTCGTGGGCGAGAGCGCCTACGGCACGATCAGCTTCAAGACCACGGCGGGCGAAACCAAACAGGCGCGCCTCATGTTCTTGAGCGGCGACGCCGTTGAGGAACCGCCCGCACCGGAGCCAACCGAGGCGCAGAAGAAGGAGGAGAAGAAGCTTCTCGAAGAGTCGAAGAAGAACAAGCAGCCCGCGCCCGCGCCCAAGTTCAGCCGTCGCACGCTGCTGGCTGAGGCCAGCCTGAAGCCCGGCCACGAAGGCTTCTTCGCCCGCGCGGTGGTGAACCAGGTCTGGCATCGCCTCTTTGGTCACGGCCTCGTGATGCCGGTGGACCAGATGCACGGGCAGAACCCGCCGAGCCATCCCGCGCTGCTCCAGTGGCTCGCCCGCGATCTCGTGCAGCACGATTACGACGTGCGCCGGCTCGTGCGCGGACTGGTGCAGAGCGCGGCCTACGCGCGCAGCAGCCGGTGGGACGGCGCGCGGCCGGACCCGGCGCTCTTCGCCGTGGCGCAGCCGCGCGCGCTCACGCCGCAGCAGGTCGGGGCGGCGCTGCAATTTGCCGTCACCAGCCCGGACGCCTTCAAGCCGGAAGCGAAACCGGAGGAGCGGGAGAAGTTCATCGAGCAGGTGGAGCGCACGGGCCAGGGCTGGGCCAGCTTGCTCGAACGCCCCGGTGACGACTTCCAAGTCGGCGTGGACGAAGCCCTCCTCTTCAGCAACAGCGACCGCGTCCAGCGCGAGCTGCTGGCCCTCTCGAACGACCGTCTGCTCAAAGTCCTGCTGGACCTCAAGGACAACCGCGAGCTGGCCACCGCCGCCGTGTGGAACGTCCTCTCCCGCCCGCCTGAGCCGCGCGAGCTGCAAGTCCTCGCCGACTACCTCGACAAACGCAGCGACCGCCCGACCGAGGCCGTGCGGCAAGTGGTGTGGTCGCTCCTGACCAGCACGGAATTCAGATTTAACCACTGATGCTTATGAACTCCCACTTCTGCAATTCCCCTGAACACGACGTCAGCCGCCGCGCGTTTCTCCGCACGCTCGGCGCGGGCACGGGCTTGGCCGCCGGCGGCATCGGTGCGGTGCATTCCTTCGCCACGCCGGCGCTGAACGACACGCTCAAGGCCGGCGGCAAGAGCGTCATCCTGCTCTGGCTGGCGGGCGGCGCGAGCCAGCTCGAGACGTGGGACCCGAAGCCGGGCCGGCCCACGGGCGGGCCGTTCGCTGAAATCCCCACGTCCGTGCCGGGCGTCCACATCAGCGAGTTGATGCCGCAGATGGCCAAGCGCATGAAGGACATCTGCGTCATCCGCGGCTTGAACACCCGGAACGGCGACCACGGCGGGGCCGCGCAGCTCATGATGCGCGGTCGCGCGGACGAGCCGAGCCTGCGCTATCCCGACATGGGCGCGGTGCTCGCGCGCGTGCTGGGCCGTGCGGACAGCCAGGTGCCCGACTACGTCTCCTTCTACACCGCCACCGAGGGGCGCGACTTCTCGCGGCAAGGCTCCAGCTTCCTCGGCGCGCGTTACTCGCCGATGAAACTGGCCGAGAGCATGACGCCGCCGAACTTGAAGCGGCTGGAATCCATCACCGAATTGGACCACCACGCGCGCGCGGAGTTACAGCAGTTGATCAACAACCAGTTCATCGCCGGGCACGGCACCGGGCCGGTGAAGAGCCACGCGAACGCCTACGCGCGCGTCCACGGTCTGATGAGCAGCGAGACGCTCTTCGACCTCTCGCAGGAACCGGCGAAGGCGCGCGAGCCGTATGGCCCGACGCTCTTCGGCGAGCAGGCGCTGATGGCGCGGCGAATGGTCGAGGCGGGCGTGCCGTTCGTGCGCGTGAGCCGCGCGTGGTGGGACAGCCACGGGCAGAACTTCGAGACGCATCAGGAGATGGTGCCGGAACTGGACCGCGTGATGGCCGCGCTGCACGACGACTTGAAACAGCGCGGGCTGCTGGAGCGCACGCTGGTGCTGGCCGTGGGCGAGTTCGGCCGCACGCCGACCATCAACGCCAGCCTCGGGCGCGACCACTTCGCCAACGCGTGGAGCGCGGCGATGTTCGGTTGCGGCCTCAAGGGCGGCGCGGTCTTCGGCAAGACGGACAAGGACGGCCAGACGGTGGTGGAAGACCAGGTGGGCGCGGGCGAACTCTTCGCCACGGTGCTCGCCGCCATCGGCGTGAACCCGAAGAAGGAATACCAAGTCGGCGCGCGCCCCATCCCGCTGGTGAACCCCGGCATCAAGCCGATCACCCAGTTGCTGGCGTAGAGTTGCCTTTCACCCTTCAACGTTCACCTTTCAACTTCCGCCACCCATGCCCACCGATCCCGCCAAGTTCAAACTCGCGAAGGAGATTTCGCGGAAGGACATCCTGCTCTGCCTCGCGCGTGTGCCGGAGACGAAGCGCCTCTTCGCCGGCAGCTCGGACGGCTGCGTGTATCACTTCGACCTCGCGCAGGAGAAGCCCGAGGGCGTCGCGATGGAAGGTCACACCGGCTATGTCACCGGCGTGGCGGTCGCGGGCAAGCAGGTCGTCTCCGGTGCCTACGACGGCCAGCTCATCTGGTGGGACGCGGAGTCGCGCGCGAAGGTGCGCAGCTTGAAGGCGCATGACCGGTGGATTCGCAACGTGGTCGCGACGCGCGACGGCAAGCTCATCGCCAGCACGGCCGACGACATGGTCTGCCGCGTTTGGGACGCCGAGACCGGCAAGCCGAAGCACGAGTTGCGCGGGCACGCGACGCTGACGCCGAACCACTTCAGCTCGATGCTCTACGCCTGCGCCTTCTCCGCCGACGGCTCGCTGCTCGCCACCGGCGACAAGATCGGCCACGTCGTCGTGTGGGATGTGGCGACGGGCAAACCCCAGGCCACGCTCGAAGTGCCGGAGGTTTACACCTGGGACCCGCGCGCGCGCATCCACTCCATCGGCGGCATCCGCTCGCTGGCCTTTTCGCCGGACGGCACGCAACTCGCGGTCGGTGGCATGGGCAAGGTCGGGAACATTGACCACCTCGAAGGGAAGGCGCACGTCGAGGTCTTCGACTGGCGGA
>JBJTAU010000165.1:0-3715 GCA_046090965.1 Limisphaerales bacterium
GTCCTTGAGCACCTGCTTGAAGTTGAAACCGTTCGCGGCGAAACGCGTCGCGATGCTCTCGGTGAGTTTCCGCTGCTCGGAATACGCGCGGCGTTTCGCAGCGAAGAGCGGGTCTTCCAAATCCTTCGTCGCGAGCAAAACTTTTCTGCCCGTCAGCAGATAATACGCGTGCTCGGTCATCGCGACGGCAAAGCGCGGATCCTTCGCGGTGCGCTCGCCGAGCCATTGCAACGCGCGCCAGCGTTCGCCCTCGGGCAAGTCCTCGCCCTCGTAGCCGGGGCCGAACATGTCCGCAAACCAGCCGCCCTTGCGCTTGCCGTAAACGCCCGCGTCCGCAAACCGCCAGTAGTCCTGAAACAGCCCCGCGATCGGATCGAGCGTCTTGTGGCACACGACGCACTCGCTCGCCTGCATCGTGGGGTTCTCGAACTTCGCCTGCACCGCTGCGGCGTCGCCCACGCGCGCGGCGAGTTCGAGCACATCGACGCCAAGGAAGTGCAGGAAGAAAACGCGCGCGCGCTGGCGGTTGCGGTTCGTCTCCGTCGTCGGGTAACGCGTGAGATATTGAAACGATCCGAGCAAACCCGCGTGCGGATAAAAGCCCGTGGCTGACTCTTGGTTCTGATCTTTGCTGCGCCCCGTGAGCGCCTTCAACTTCACCGCGATGAACTCCTCGGGATTCTTCGGGTCTTTGAACTTGTCCTTCAGCTCGTTGAAATTTCCGTAACCGCGCGCCGAGTAGGGCGAGAGCATCCAGTAATCCGCCGTGACGAGTTCGGTGAACGGCCGGTTGTTGCGCACGATGTGCTCGACCAGCTTCATCGGCTCGGCGAGCAGGGAATGGCGGTAGTCGTTCGCGAGCTTGTAGCCGGCCTGCGTGCGCTCCTTTTTGTCCTCGATGCTGCCGAGAAATTCGTGGTTCAGATTCGTGTTCTGATACCAGTGGCGCGTCTTCTCGAAATGCTCGTAGGAAAGCACCGTCTGGTCCGCGTTGCCGTCCACGCCGAGCGTGAGGAAGATGTCGTTGAACGCCTCGCGCAGCCGCAGGTAAAAACCATCCTCCGTCATCACCGCGTCGAGAATCGCCGGCATCGCCTTCGTGCCGCCGCGCGCGACGGCGGATTCCTCGGCCTCCGTCGGCAGGCGGCTCGCGAGCGAGAGCGTCACGCGCCGCAGCAGCCTGCGATCATCGACCATCGCGACGCCGTTGAAAAACGGCGGCGCATTTTTCTCCGCGTCAGCGCTGGCCTTCGCGAGCGCCGCGGCGTCCGGCGCGTTCACCATGCGCGTGAAGTCGGCAAGGATGCGTTGCTCGGGAGAATTTTTCTTCACCGCTTCTTTGCCGCCGTGCTTCACCGCGCCGTTGGCCTTGAGCAGAAGGCGGAATGAATTGGTCTCTTTCGCCCGCGCCATCTGCACGAACGCATCGCGGTTCGCGCGCAACGCCGCGGCGCGTTCCGTGCCCGACACGCGCGCGAGATCGCGCAGCACGAGCTTGGAATCCTCCGCATCACCGCCGGTCTTGTGGCACTTCAAGCAGCTCTCCGTCGCGACCTTCGCCCAGACTTCCTCCGCGAAAAAAGTGTCGAGCACTGAGCAGCCCGCGCTGTTGTAGGGCTTGAGTTCGGCGGCGCTGGCGGCGGCACAGAAGGCGAGCGCGGTCAGGGCCGCCAGTCGCAGGGGCAGATTCATCAGTGGGGCTTTGGACGTGTGACGGCGACGGACCATCGGAACAAATTCTCGCCGCTGGTGGCTGACGGCCGAGCATCCGGCGTGGCGCGAGGCAGCCCCCCGGGCATTGCCGGCCACACCGGGATCGCATTCTATTTTTGGGGGCCTTAGGCTGCCCCCCTTCTATATGAACGAAACTCCTTTGGGTCGGCACGCGTGGAAGTTCTTCCTCGCCGGTGGTGTGGATCAGGTTGCGCTGCGCAGCGGCGCGGATCTTGGCAGTCTGGACCACCTCGACCAAAAACTCTGGGTCGCCCTCGCCGTGCCCACGCGCGGTATTGAGTTCGATCCCAAGACGCTCGACCTCATCGACACGGACAAGGACGGGCGCATCCGCGCGGTGGAGAAGCTCGTCCTCTTCCAGCGCGACCTCGTGCGCCTGCTGAACAACTACGTCAGCTTCGCCGAGTTCTACGGCCGGCGCGGCGCGATCTTCCAAGCCGGCTCGCTTTACCTTGATGCGCGCACTTGCCACCTGTGCATCGAAGTCGTGGACGCCGGCAAGCACGCCGCGCTCGCGGGCATGGCCGGCGCGTATCTGGCCTACTGCGATGTGACCCGTCCTGGCGGCGCGAAGAAAACCATCGTGGCCGTCTTCACCGATGGCGACTCGGACAACCTCATCGTCGGGCGCAACGGCGTCTTCTACGACCGCAAGGGCCAGGACTGGGATGCGACCATCACGAAGATCGTCGCCAACCCCATCAGCATTCGCGAGGCGTTCTGGTCGCCCTACAAAAAGTTCGTGCGGATGATCGAGGAGCAGATCGCCAAGCGCGCGGCGGCAGCGGATGCGGAAGCGCAAGCAAAGGTCGGCACCGCCGCGACGGCCGTTGCGCATGCGGACAATGCCAAGCCCGCGCCTCCCGCCGAGCCGAAGAAACTGGACCTCGGCACCATCGCCTTGATCGGCACGGCGATCAGCGGTGTCAGCGGCATGATCGGCGTATTCCTCGGCACGCTGTTCGGCCTCGGCGTCTGGATGCCGTTGGGCATCCTGGGCATCGTGCTGCTCATCTCCGGCCCTTCGATGCTGCTGGCCTACCTGAAACTCCGGCAGCGCAACCTCGCGCCCATCCTCGACGCCAACGGCTGGGCCATCAACACGAAGGCCAAGATGAACGTCCCGTTCGGCGCGGCGCTCACGCACGTTGCCAAGCTGCCCGCGAATGCGGAGCGCTCGCTCGACGATCCTTACGCCGAGAAGCAGCGGCCCTGGAAAGCCTACTTGTTGCTCCTTGCCATCGTCCTGCTCGGCTACTGCTGGTCCATCGGTAAACTGGACAGCTATCTGCCCGAGCCGGTGCAATACCGAACCATCTTCCCACCGAAGGTTACGCCGCAGACCGTGACCACAGCCGGCACCAACGCCCTCCCGGCCACCGCGACAAACCCAGCCACGGCGACGAAGTAAGCCCGACGCCACATGAACCATTGGCTCGTGAAGTCCGAACCCGAGGCTTACTCGTGGGACAAGTTCGTGAAGGACGGCGGCACGGCGTGGACGGGCGTGCGGAATTTCACCGCACGGCTCAACCTCCGCGCCATGAAACGCGGCGATCTCGTCTGCTTCTACCACAGCGTCACCGGCAAGGAAGTCGTCGGCCTCGCGAAGGTGACGCGTGAGGCATATCCCGATGCGACGGCGAAGGAAGGCGACTGGTCCTGCGTGGACCTCGCGCCCGTGAAGCCGCTGGCCAAGCCCGTTTCCCTCGAAGCCATCAAGGCGGACAAGCTGCTGGCGAACATTCCGCTCGTGCGGCAGTCGCGGCTCTCGGTGTCCGCGCTGACCCCGGAGCAGTTCGCCCGCGTGCTCGCGCTCGGTGGGACAAAGGCTTGAGCAGGCGTGCGGGTTTTGTGGCAGGTTCCGCCATGAATCATTGCCGCCGCCTCGCGTTGGTTCTGCTGGCGCTGTGCTTCGGCGCGGCGTGCGGCCCGGTGCGAACCGCGCATCCAACTGTTCGGTCAGCCCGCCCCCTCACCC
>JBJTAU010000166.1:0-4455 GCA_046090965.1 Limisphaerales bacterium
GCGCGGACGTGGATGCGTCGCGCGTCGGCTGCTGTGGCCTGTCCGTCGGAGGATTGCGCAGCGTGTATCTCGCGGGGCTCGATTCGCGCATCGCCGCCTCGGTCACGGTCGGTTTCATGACGACGTAACGCGATTTGATCTTGGAGAAGGCTTGGTCAAACACTTGGATGACCTACACGCCGCTGCTGCCGCGCGATCTCGACTTCCCCGAAATCCTCGCGCTGCGCGCACCCGCCGCGACAATGGTGCTGAACGATCGTGATGACCATCTCTTCACGCTGGCGCAGATGAAGCGCGCGGACCGGATGATCGCGGATACTTTCGAGCGGGCGGGCGCGGCGGCGAACTCTCGCTGCGAGTTTTACGACGGCCCTCACACGTTCGACCTGGCGATGCAGGAGGACGCTTTCACGTGGCTCGACGCGCAGTTGAAGAACAAGGATGCGAAATGAAAACCTCGTTAAGCCCAAGATTCCCGCTGGCGTGCTTGTTCGCGTTCGCCTCGATCTTCGGCGATACCCGTGCAGATGAATGGGATCGTGTCCGGCTTGATGTCGTGGAGCCGCCGGCGTGCATCGCGGTGCGGGAGGTGCCGGTCGCCGTCGGCTTAATTTTCCCGAAGGGGCAACTTACGTCGGCGCGTGGCGCGGTGGTGGATGAGGCGGGCGCGCGGTGCCTTGCGAAATGGAGGTGACGGGCTGGTGGGAGCCGGAGAAGACGAACATCAAATGGCTGCTGCTGCACTTCCGGGCATCGTCGGGCGGCGTGTATTTCTTCGAGCGCGGCGCACCGGCGGGGCTGGCGAAAGGCGCGCCCATCGCGACGCGCGATGCGGGTGGCATCACTGTCGATACCGGTCCGCTGCGCGTGACGATGGATGCGGCGCGAGGCACGCTGTTCCGTGAAATCCGGCTGCACGACGCGCTCATCGCTCGATCGTCGGATGGCGCGCTCGTTTTGAAAATGGACGACGGCGCGCAGGACGTGCCAGTGCATCTCGACGACCGCACGACCGTCATCGAAGAGGCGACGCCGCTGCGCGCGAGCATCAAGTCCTCCGCGTATTGGAAAGACGCGCAGGGCACACGGGTCGCGCGCGTGGACGTGCGCTGCCAGTTCTTCGCGGGCGAGGCGTTCATGCGCGTGGAGCACACGCTCACGTGGATGGTGCTGGACGTGCGGCGCGGCATTCGCGAGCTGTCGTTCGGCCTCGCGCCGGCATTCGAGAAGACGAGCGAGGCGCAGTTTGCCACGAATGATGCAGAGACATTCACCGCAGCGCTGACGAAGGACTCGGCGCTCACCGCGCGGCAGCGCGACGGCAAGCACTTCGCCATCACGCGCGGCGGCGAAACGCTGCGCGAGGGCGCGACGCTGGGCGGCTCATTCTCGCTGCGCGAAGCGGACGGGCGAGGCATCAGCATCGCGCTGCGGAATGCCTGGCAGCGGTATCCCGTGGCATTCCGCGCAGGCGCGGCGGAGATGCGCGTGCTGTTTTGTCCGCCGGAGGAGCGGCTCTCCTTTGAGCAGGAGGCCATCATGTCGCCCGCGATTTTTCATCACCCGTGCTGGAAGCGCGTGCGCCAGCTCTTCAACGGGCCGACGGACGTGACGAGTTTCTACGACAACTACTCGCCTCAGACGAAGAACGGCTACCTCTACACCGCCGAGGGCGCGGCCTTCACGCACGAGATGCTCGTGTCTTTCTCCGATGCGAAAACGACACGCGGCCCCGGCGAGATGAACCGCCTCGCGCAGCGGCCGCTCGCGTTGCGGCAGGATCCGCGGCTCGCGATGCAGGTGCCGTTCATGGGCTTCGACATCCTGCCGCGCGATGCGGTGAAGCATCCCGAGATCGAGCGCGCGGTGGATCAGCTCGGACGCATGGCGATGGGCCGCTGGGTGGACACCGTGAACTTCGGCCTGCTGCGCTTCGGCATGACGCGCTGGTCCAAGCACCAGCCCGTCGAGAATCCCGCGTCCAATTTCGACCGCTGGATGGATGGCGGGCAATACAGCCAGCAGCTCATCCCGTGGCTGCTGTGGATGCGTGGCGGCGACCGGCGCTTCCTGGACGACGCGCTCATCGTCTCGCGCTACGCGATGGACATGCACGTGAACCACTTCAACACGCGCGGCTGCCCCACGGGCTACATGACCGGCTGCGGCTCGTCGCTCCCGTTCAAGCCGTTTCCGTTTGCGCACTACGACATGCAGATGCAGAAGATTCACTTCCTCGCGCACGCCTGGCATCTCACCGGCGACCGGCGCGCGAAGGAGGTGATGGATGAAGTCATCGCGGGCACGAAGGCGTTCACGCTCGGCTACGAGGCGCGGCTGAAGAGGGAAAAGCCCGCGCAGGATTTCTATCCGCTCACCGCCGGCGGCCGGGAGAACTACAACATGAATGTCTTCTGGGTGAATGCGTGGGAGGAAACGTTCGACCCCGAGATTCGCCGGCTCGCGGAGAACAACCGCAAGCTCACCGTGCTCGACCAATACAACGCCGACGCCAACACCTTCGGCGGACCGCTCGTGTATCTCTTCGACGGCCTGGTGCCGCAGCAGCGTCTCAGCGGCGACGAACAGACGAAGGACACGATGCTGCGCTACCTCGGCCTCGAGACGCTCGGCACGCACGGCGGCCTGCGCACCTCGCGCGAGGACGCCATTGCGCTGCCGTGGGCTTTGGAAACAACTCGCGATCGCCGCTGCGCAGACGCCGCGTGGGACATCGCGCGCGGCCTCGCCGACATCGTGCCCGACGTGGACTTCGAGGCGCCCACGGTGCCCGCGTTTTATCCCGACGACTACATCGGCAACTCACTCCTGCGCCACAACCTGATGCCCATCCTCGTCGGCGCGACGCTCGCCGACAAACTCGGCCTTGATGCCAACCAGCCGCGCATCTTCCACGACACCTTTTTCCAGATGTGGCAGCCTGCGCCGAAGGACGAGTTCCGCGCCGAAGTCTTCGTGCGTCCGCGCAAAGACGGCGCACTGAAACTCCGCTGCCTCGTCCGGGGTGATGCAAAGGCGCCGGTGCGAATCGAAGTCACCACCGCGCGCGGCGACGTGCTCGCAAACACATCCGCCACCGCGCAAACCAGCGCCCTCTGCACCTTCGACGAGGAACTGACCGTGCCGCAGGTAAAGGCCGGCGAAGTGCTCAAGCTCACCGCGCGCAAAGCCGACCGCGCGCGCTTCGCCGTCATCGCCGACGTGCCGCTCGTGCATCATCTCCCGCTCGACCGCCGCCACGCGCACGAGCCGCTCAACGGCGCGCAAAACGCCACGCCGATGCAACTCATCACGCGCACCACCGACGACACGATGAACTGCTTCAACCGCGTCCGCCACCCCTGCACCATCCGCGACGCCAAGACGGGTGAGCTTTTGTTGCGCCCGAAGGAATTCACTGAAACCGAGGCCACTGTGAAGACTGGCCGCGCGCGACTCAACACCAACACCACCGCCGGCTGCCGCGGCCCCGACGAATGGGCCGCAAAAGGCGTGGAGCCCTTCTTCGCCGACAGCGCTGAAAACTGGTTTCACCCAAACGAATGTGGCTGGCCAAAGAGCGGGACATCCGCACCTGCGGAAAAGAAGGAGCTGTGGCAGCGGCAGCGCGAGACTTTGAAGCATATCGACCTCTCAGAAGACACGCAGCGACAGATCATGATCGCGCGCGGGTCGCCGGAGCCGGGGGCGTATCATGCGCATCCGACCACGGCGATGCTGGCGGACAACAAGACGATGTTTTGCGTCTTGAACATCGGCCACGGCGGACACGCGGGACCGATGGCTCGCAGCGATGACGCGGGGTTGACCTGGACGCGCATGGATGACGCGCTGCCGCCGAACTACGTGAACTTTCGCAATTGCCCGAGCATCTACCGCCTCACCGACCCGCAGGGCAAAGAGCGGTTGTGGGTCTTCGCCGCGCGCACGGCGGCGGAGAAGGAGGTCATCAAGGACATCCCCGGTCGCTTGCAAGGCTACATGCCGCGCATCGTCAGCGAGGACGACGGCAAGACGTGGCGCGAGCTGCCGCCCATCGGCGGACGCATCTCCAAGGATGATCCCTTTCGCTGCATCATGACCTTCTCCAGCATCGTGCGGCTGAAGGACGGCTTGCATCTCGGCATGTTTCATCGGGCGGCGGCATCGGCGAAGGCGGCACGCTGCAAGTCCTGCAATCCATCACGCACGACGGCGGCTTCACCTGGTCGGAGCCTGTGCTGGCCTGCGACGGAACGAAGCTCGACGGCAAGCATCCCTGCGAGCCGTATGTCTTCCGCTCGCCCGATGGCGACGAACTCTGCTGCCTCATGCGCGAGAACCGCCGCAGCGGCACCAGCCTCGTCATGTTCAGCCGCGACGAAGGCAAGACGTGGTCGCAAGCCGTGGATGGGCCGTGGGGCCTCACGGGAGATCGTCATCACGGCATTCGCC
>JBJTAU010000167.1:0-2589 GCA_046090965.1 Limisphaerales bacterium
ATGCACACGAGGCAATCGTGCGCGGCGGAGTGCCCCTTCTCGACGTAGTGCACGTCGTTGGTCGCGACCAGCTTGAGGCCGAACTCCTTCGCCCACGGGATGAGATGGCGGTTCACCTTCGCCTGCTCGGGGATGCCGTGGGTCTGGAGTTCGAGGTAAAAATTCTCCGCGCCGAAGGTCTGCTTGAACCAGTCCACGGACTCGCGCGCCTTGTCCACCTGGTCGTGAATGAGGTGCTGGCAAATCTCGCTCGCGAGGCAGCCGGAGAGCGCGATGAGGCCGTCGTGATGCGCGGTGAGGAGTTCCTTGTCCACGCGCGGCTTGTAGTAAAAGCCCGTCAGGTGCGCCTCAGTGACGAGCTTGACCAGGTTACGATAGCCCGCCTCGTCCTTCGCGAGCAGGAGCAGGTGCTGGTAAACCTCCTTGCCGCCGCCGCCCGAGCCCGCCTTCTTCTCGTGGCGGCTGCCGTGCGCGACGTAAACCTCGCAGCCGATGATGGGCTTGATGCCCTTCTCGCGGACGGCCTTGTAGAAATCCACCGCGCCATAAAGCACGCCGTGGTCCGTGATGGCCATTGAGTGGAACTTCAGGTCGTGCGCGCGCTCGGCGAGCTTGTCCAAGCGGCACGCCGCATCCAGGAGCGAATACTCCGTGTGCAGGTGCAGGTGGACAAAGTCGGCGTGCGACATGGGAGGAAAAGTTTGGGCGGCAAAGCGCGGAAGTCGAGAGTGGAGTCGGTCCCCGCTCGCGTGAAGAATTTGAACCGCCTCAATCCTCGCCGACGCCCCGCCTCGTCAACCACCAGATGCCGGCGGTGAGCGCGACGCCCGCGACTGACATGATCAAGGCTGTCTCGCAAAAGTAGGTCGCGCCGATCATTGCCAGCCCGCCCACCATCGGCACCACCTTGCCCTGTCGCTTGCCGTAGATGGCGAAGCCACTGCCGACCGCGCCCCACAGGACCGAAGCCCAGAGCGTGTCCACGTTCATCGTCGGCCCCCCAGCTCCCGCCAGCGGGGGCAGTCCACGCAATGGTCGTTCACCATGCCGACCGCCTGCATCAGCGCGTAGCAGATGGTGGAACCAACGAACTTGAAACCCCGCTTCAACAGCGCCTTGCTCATCGCATCGGACTCCGGCGTGCGCGGGGGAACGTCCTTCATTTCCCTGCGTGCATTCTGAACGGCGTGGCCGTCCACGAATTGCCACAGGAACTTGTCGCAGCTGCCGCACTCCTGCTGCACCGCGAGGAACGCCTGCGCGTTGCGGATGGTGGCCGCGACCTTCAGCCGGTTGCGCACGATGCCGGGATTCCCCAGCAACTCCGCCACTTTCTCAGCATTGTAGCGGGCGATCTTCCGTGCGTCCCACTGGTCGAAGGCGGTGCGGTAGCTTTCGCGCTTCTTGAGGATGGTCTCCCAGCTCAGCCCCGCCTGCGCGCCTTCGAGGTTGAGAAACTCGAACAGCACGCGGTCGTCATGCACGGGCACGCCCCACTCGCGATCGTGGTAGGGGATGGACAGCTCGGTCTTCGCCCAGGCGCAGCGGCTCATGTCACTTGGCCTTCGCCGCGAGCTTCTCGATCGCCGCGACGAGGTCCTTCGCCTTCGCGTCGAAGAGGTCGATCTCCACCTCGCCGAGCTTCTTACCGTCAGCAGCCAGCAGGATGAGAGTGGGGAAGCCGTCCACCTTGAACTGCTTCTGGATCGCCTCGTTCGCCTTCTTGAGCGCCTCGGGCTGCTTCTTCTTGATCGGGAAATCCAGCTCCATCAACACGAGCCGCTTCTGCGCAAACTCGGTGAACTCCTTGCCCGGGAAGACCTCGTCGTGCAGCCGCATGCAGCTCGAGCAGAAGTCCGAGCCGGTGAAGTTGAGCAGCACCAGCTTGCCCTCGGCCTTGGCCTGCGCCTGCGCCTTGGGCAGGTCGGTGAGCCAAGTGGGGCCGGCGGCGAAGGCGGGCAGGCTCAGGGCAAACGCGGCGAGCAGGATCGACAGGAGCTTCTTCATGGGAGGGCTGACTGTTCCATCCGGAAGATGTTCAACGTGGCGGAGCGCGAAGCGCCTAACGGGAGGCTCCGACCTTTGTGGGCATCGCCAGATTGGAAACGTGGTCGAGATCCACGATGTGCAAGTGTTCGCCATCCGCCACCACCGCCACCGTCTTGGCCTCGTTGAACATCACGCACTCGGGGTGTTTGACCCGGATGACGCGGGCGTTGTCGAGCACCAGCTCGAAGGGAATGAACTTCCGCTTGTTCAGGGCATCCTCGACGGTGATGGCTTTCATCGGGGTAAATGCTACAGCCTAAAAGTGGTGGCGGCAAGCCGCCGACATGGCCATCACACCGCCTGCTGCCCCGCGCCGTCGTGGCCTTCGCCATCTAGGTCGATGAGGATGTCGCGCGGCTCGGCGCCCTTGCTGGGGCCGACGTAGCCGCGCTCCTCCAGCACGTCCATAATGCGCGCGGCGCGGCCGTAGCCGATCTTGAGGCGGCGTTGCAGGAGCGAGACGCTGGCCTTCTGTTCACTGCGGATGACCTCAATGCATTGCTCGATGAGGTCTTCGTCCTCGCCTTCGCCTTCCTCGGC
>JBJTAU010000168.1:0-5778 GCA_046090965.1 Limisphaerales bacterium
CGGATGCAGGCACAAACGCGAGACACTGCCGGCGGAAGTGTCGAGGTTGCGAACCGGAGCTGAACGACAATGACCGGCTTGGAAAAGCGCGCGGGCTTGGACATCAACTGCGCACGTGGCGGAATTGGCAGACGCGCTAGATTCAGGTTCTAGTGAGTAACATCGTGCAGGTTCAAGTCCTGCCGTGCGCACCAACCGACAGTTTCCGCGGGTCTCGTCAAAAACCGCATTGGCCGTCACCTCATTATGGCAGCGAACATCCGCAAAGCAGCGACCGAGGATGCCGCTGGCTGGATCCAACTGGTCAAAGCCACTCTCGGTGAGGACCACCCCAACAAACAGGTCTATGACCCCGTCTGGGTCGCGCCCGAACTTGCTTCCGGCCTGCCCGGTAACGAAACCTGGGTGGCGGAGGACGGCGGCAAGATTCTCGCCAGCATTTCCGTCCTCGGCGCCGTGACGGCCAACGAAAACCCCGTCTGCAACCTCGGGCGCAACCTTTTCCATCCGACCAGCTACTCCGACGGCACGGCGGAAGCGCTGCTGAACAAGCTCACGGAGCTGGCGATGCTGCGCCGGCAGCTGTGCGTGACCCGCGTGCTCGCGTCCGACAACCCGCAGCAGGTGCTCATCGAGAAGGCGGGGTTCGTTTGCGTGGGTTTCCAGCCCCTCAAGCACATCACCAAGACGCGGGAGGAAGTGCTCTTCTCCGTAAAGCGCGCGCGTTCGATGGCTTCCAACCGCCTTCCGCTTTCCGAATCGCTGCCTCAAATCGGTGAGCTGGCCGCGGTGGTATTGCAGCACCTCGTCATCCCTGGCGCGCCCGCCATCCGCGACGGCGGCACCGGTTACCCCCTGCAGACCGATGTGGTCTTCAGCCCGGCGAAGGAGGAGGATTACAAGGCCGCCCGGGAGGCCGCCGCCGCCCAGAACCCGCCGCAGGAAATCTCCAGCAACTTCAACTGGGGCACCGGCTTCATGCGTGTCTCCTCCGCAATGACCCTGCGGGCAGTGCTCTGCCGTCGCGAGGACAAGGTCGTTGCCGGCATGCGCTACCTTTACGACGAGCAGGATCGCTGCGTGCGGATCATGGATGCCTTCTGCACGGATAATTTGTCCATGGGCGCGGTGCTTCAACACGTGAGCAGGACCGCGCAGACGGAGTTGAGCGCCGCCTACGTCGAGATGGACCTGCTCACCAGCTCGGTTAAGCTGCTCATCAGCGCCGAGCAGCTCGGCTTCATCCCCGCTGCCTACCTCCCCGGCTTCCACAAGGTCCATGACGGCACGATGGATCTCGTCAAGATGGTGAAGCTCAACCAGACCTACAGCATCGAGCACGACAAGATCACCGCCCATGCGCTGACCATCGTCAACGTCATCAAGCACTGCCTGCAGGATCAAAGCATCGGCGTCGCCATCATCAACCTGCTGCGCGACCTCGAGCTGTTCAAGGGCCTCGGCGACGGCGAGCTTCGGAAGGTCGCCCGCCACTTCACCCAGAAGCTCTTCCGCCCCGGCGAGAAAATCTTCGGCAAGGACGATGCGGGCAACGAGGCCTACGTCGTCATGCGGGGTCAGATTGACATCGTGCTGGAGGAGAATGCCCCGCCCATCGCCACGCTCGGGCAAGGCCAGGTCTTCGGTGAACTTTCCTTCCTCGATGGCGGCAAGCGCGGCGCGCTCGCCATTTCTAGGCAGGCCAGCATCCTCCTGGTGATGCAGCGCCCTCAGTTCTTCGAAATGACGCAACGCGAGCCCAACTTGGGTCTTGCCGTCATGCGCAACATCGCCCTCGAACTCACCGTCCGCCTCCGCCGCGCCCACGCCGCGCTCACCTCGGCCAAGAAGTAAGCGGCGCGCTACTTCCGGACAAACAAAGCCAGCGATGCGGTGTAGCCGTGCAGGAAGTTGCGCTCCCCGACCGGCCCGAGCTCCCCGTTGCAGAAGAAGCCAGTGAGGCCGAGCGGCCCGAGCCGGTCCTGCACCATGCGCGCATCGTGGCTGGGTTCCCCAAACCGCCGGTGACCGCGGCCGTTGCAGCAGCACAGCACCCCGCCGAGCACGCTGCCGTCCGGTAACCCGCCCTTCGCCCGCGCCAGCATCTCGGCCATGTCCTCCGTCGCGGCCTGGGCGTCGCGGCGCTGGAATTGCAGCGTCTGGCCCAGTCGCGGAAGCGCGCCGACCGCCAGCGCACCCGACGCCGGATCCGCACCGATCAGGTTGCGGATCAAAAAATCCCCCCGGTGGAACTCCTCCAGATACTCGTTGATAACCAGGCCGACGAACAGATTGCCGCGCGCCTTCTGCTGCTTTGACGCGGGAAGTTGCTCGAACGTCTCGACCAGCCGCTGGTAAGCCGGGCGGTTGCCAATCTGCGCGATGATGTTCCGTTCGGCTTGCGTGATGGTCCACGTCTCGCCAATGGGCGTGCAGCCCTGTGAGATCACGCCCTGCAGCCTTACGCCCCCACCCACGGCCAGCGCCACGCCGCCGTCCTCGAACACGTCGCCATTGAGATACAACTGCGTCGCGCGCTCGGCGAAGTCTCCGCTCGCCAGCCCGCCGAGAATCGGCTGCGGCGCGTAGGCGTCGGTCCACTGCTTGAGCCACTTCTCCGCATCCAGGCTGAACGGGTCGGCCAACGCGAGCCAGCCGTGTCCCGAGTCCGCGCCGACACCGGTTTGACCATGCCAGTAGGTTGGCCGATTACATTCTTCAACCTGCGCCTGCGTAAAGCGCACCGGCGTCAGGTCCGCGCCGGGCAAATGATACAGTCCGAGGACAAGGCCGGCGTCCTCCTCGATTTCCATCGCGTTGGCGATCAGCCCCTGGCTGGAGCAGCCCAGCAACAGCGGTATCTGCGCGTGGACCCGCAACACTTCGAGAGTTTCGCGCGCATGCGGGAAAAACTTCGGGGCCATGAACACCCGCCCGAGGGAAACCTTCGGCGCCTTCAGCTTCGCGCGCAGGGCCTTGGCCCACGACTGGAACGCGGCCTCCTCAAAGGCACCGTGCCAGTGCGCTACAACGGAGTGGTCCGTGTTCATGGCCGCAAGCTAGCGTGGGTTTGGTTTCGGACAAGCGGGAAGCGCAGGGCGTCCGTCCGGTTCACACTGGTGACAACCGGGCGGCGACGCGCCGCCAAATGTTGTCGTGGACCGCCTCGATGCTTTGGGTGGCGTCGATCACGATCACCCGCTCCGGGTCCGCGTCGGCGATTTTCTGGAAGCCCACTTCTACGCGCCGGAAGAAGCCGCGGTCGGCTTCCTCGAAGCGGTCGCGCGGTTCGCTGACCGCAGCTTGCCGGGCCTGCCGACGCGATTCGCTCACCTCAGGCGGCACGTGCAGCAGCAGGGTCAGGTCGGGCCGCGTCCGCCCGACGGCGAAACCAATCACCGACTTCACCAAGTCCAGGTTCAATTGCCGCCCGTAGCCTTGATATGCGGTGGTGGAGTCATAGAAGCGGTCGCAGAGGACAATCTCCCCGGCGGTCAGCGCGGGGCGGATGACCTCCAACACGAGCTGCGCACGGCTGGCGTTCATCAGGAGCAGCTCGGCCTCGGGCATCATCACCTCGTTGGCGGGATGGTGCTTGAGCAGGTGGCGGATTTCCTCGCCGATGGGCGTGCCGCCCGGCTCGCGCAGCACCCGCGCGCGGTGACCCTGCTGGCGAAGCCGCGCGGCCAGCAGCGCGATCTGCGTGCTCTTGCCACCGCCCTCGGTGCCTTCAAAAGTGATGAACAATCCGGACATGCAGTGAACGGCAACGCGCCAGCGCGCAGCGAGTATTGCGCGGAAACGCTTTTCGTCGCCCGGCCCTCGATCCTCGACTCTCGACGCTCGGCATTCTCAAACCTGTTTCACGCGCGGCCCCTTCGGCGTGTCCTCGACCATCCAGCCGAGCGCCTTCAACTGGTCCCGCACTTCGTCGCTGCGCTTGAAATCCTTCGCCTTGCGCGCGGCCTGGCGCTGCTCGACGAGCACGAGGACTTCGCCGGGCACCTCGTCCGACTTCGCGCCGCCGAGGCCGAATACCTCGTCCACGCGGTTCCAGGCCTCCAGCGCCGCCGCCGCCTGCGGGCGCGTCAACTGGTTCGCGGCCAGCCGGCGGTTCGTCTCCGTCACCCAGTCGAAAACCGCGCCCCACGCGGCGGACACGTTCAGGTCGTCGTCCATCGCCTTGGTGAACGCCATCAGCAAGCCTTGCTCCGGCGGCACGCTCACCGCGCCGGCGAGCTCGCGCAGCTTGCCCACGCAGTCGTCCAGCCGCGCCAGCGACGCCCGCGCGCCCGCGAGGCCGTCGAGCGTGAAGTTGAATTGCGCGCGATAGTGCGCCGTGAGCAGGAGGTAGCGAATCTCCCGGCCATTGAAACCCTTGCCCAACAGGTCCCGCAGCGTGAAGTAATTGCCGAGCGACTTGCTCATCTTCTTGCCCTCGACGAGCAGGTGCGAGCCGTGCATCCAGTGCTTCACGAACTTGCGGCCGGGCGGATACGCGAGCGCGCCCTCGCTCTGCGCGATCTCGTCCTCATGGTGCGGGAACATCAAGTCCTCGCCGCCAAGGTGCAGATCGGAGCTCTCGCCGAGATGCTTGGTGCTCATCGCGCTGCACTCGATGTGCCAACCGGGCCGGCCCTCGCCCCACGGGCTGGGCCAAAAAACCTCGCCGTCCTCGGGCACGCGCTTCTTCCAGAGCGCGAAGTCGGCCACGGCCTCCTTCTCGTATTCGTCGCTGGCCACGCGCTCGCCCACGCGCATGGCGTCGAAGTTCAGGTTCACCAACTGCCCGTAGCAGCAGCCGCAGCCGCGATACTTCTCGATGCTGAAATAAACCGAGCCGTCCGCCGCCTGATACGCGATGCCGCGCGCGACGAGCTTCTCGATCAGCGAAATGATTTCCGGCATGTGCTCCGTGGCCCGCGGCAGCACCGTGGGGCGCCGGCACTGGAGCGCGTCGAAGTCCGCGAGGAACTCGGTCTCATACTTCCCGGTGAACTCGCGCAGCGTCGTCTTCCGCTGCTGGACGCGCTTGATGATCTTGTCCTCCACGTCCGTGATGTTCATCACGTGCCGCACCGCGTAGCCGCGGAATTCCAGGTAGCGCCGCGTCAGGTCCGCGAAGACGAACGTGCGGAAGTTCCCGATGTGCGCGAAGTCGTGAACCGTCGGCCCGCAGCAATACAGTCCGATGTGTCGTCCCGCCGGATCCAGCGGGACGAACTTTTCCACCGTGCGGGTCAACGTGTTGAACAGTTGCAAAGCCATGTAAAACGGGCGCGAAGCTAGGGTTCCGCGCTCGAAGTTCAAAGTGCAAAGTTCCCGTCAGTGCATCCCACTGGCCTTGAGCAAGGCCTCGTGGACGAGCTCATCCTCCTCTGGCGCGACGGCCAGTGGTTTGCCTGCGCGGACGCAAGCCGCGAGTTCGGCAAACTCCGGCACATAGCGCGCGTAGGGCGGGAAGTTGATGACTTGGCTACCTTTTTTGTAGGGCCCTGCGTCCTTAGCAAGGTCCACGGTCAGCACGGGCTGTTCGAGGGGGCGCACGATGGCGACACCGTTGGTGCCCTGAATCTCGAAAGTGCGGTGCGCGCCTGACGTGGGCTGCATCGTCGCGCTGCTGATGATGCCGATGGCGTGCTTGAAGTCGAAGACGGCCACGCAGTTGTCGGCAAGCTGGTCGTTGTCTTTCGCCTCGTGACGCAGCACGGGCGTGACCAAGGCGTGCTTGCCCCTGATCCGCATCATCGGGTCAACTAGGTGGCATCCCAGCTCGAA
>JBJTAU010000169.1:0-2548 GCA_046090965.1 Limisphaerales bacterium
TGAATTACCCCGTCTTCGTCGCCGCCGCTCCCGATGGCACGCTCTACGTCAGCAGCGATGGTAACGGCTCGCTCGGCCGCCTGCCGAACCTCGGCCGCATCCTCCGCGTGCGCGACACGAACGGCGACGGCGAGGCCGACGAGGTGAAGGTCTTCGTCCCGAACGTGGACTCGCCGCGCGGCCTGCTCTGGGACCTCGACCGCGTCATCTGCCTGCACCCGCCGCTCGTCAGCGCGTTCATCGACCGCGACGGCGACGGCCACGCGGACGAGGAAAAAGTTCTCATCAAGGGCATCGCGTTCGGCTTCAAGGACCGACCCGCCGATCACACGAGCAACGGTTTGGAACTCGGCGTGGACGGCTGGATTTACGCAGCCATCGGCGACTTCGGGTTCATGGAAGCCGAGGGCACGGACGGACGGAAGCTTCAGCTCCGAGGCGGCGGCATCGTGCGCTTCCGCCCCGACGGCACGGGCCTGCACCTCTTCGCGCGCGGCACGCGGAACATCCTCGAAGCCGCCGTCAGCCCCGAGTTGGACAGCTTCGCGCGCGACAACACCAACGACGGCGGCGGCTGGGACGTGCGCTTCCATCACTTCAGCGGGCTGGAGGAACACGGCTATCCCTCGCTCTACAAGCACGTCGCCGACGAACTCATCGTGCCGCTCGCGGACTACGGTGGCGGCTCCGGCTGCGGCGCGGCGTGGATAGCCGAGCCGGGTTTTCCCGCCGCTTGGAACAACGCGCCGTTCACCTCCGACTGGGGCCGTGGCACCATCTCCCGCCATCCCGTGAAGGCGAAAGGCGCGACGTTCATCGAGGCCGAGAAGCCCGCCGAGTTCCTCAGGCTCACGCGCCCAACGGACCTCGACGTGGACGCCTCCAGCCGCGTGTATGCCGCGAGCTGGCGCGGCGCGAGTTTCAACTGGGTAGGCATGGATGTGGGCTACCTCGTGCGCGTGACACCAAAGGGTTATCAAGCGCCCGCGCTGCCGGATTTCGCAAAGGCCACGGACGACGCGCTGGTGAAGTTGCTGGAGAACGCCAGCCACCGCGTGCGTCTCGAAGCGCAGCGGGCGTTGCTGCGACGCGGCGTGAAGGAAGCGACCACCACTGCGCTCACCACCCTCGCAGCCGACAAAGCCAAACCGCTCGCCTCCCGCATCGCCGCGCTCTTTGCGCTCACACAATCACTCGGTGCGAAGTCCCACGACACCGTCGCGAAACTCGCCGCCGACGCGACCATTGCCGCGTGGGCCTTGCGCGCGCTGACCGACGACGAACGCACGCTCAACGCCAGCGCCGCTGCGCCCGTGCTGGCCGCACTGAAGTCCCCCGACGCTCGCACCCGGAAGGAAGCATTGGTTGCCGCTGCTCGCCTCGCTCCCAATTTTCCTGCCCAAAATCTTCCGGCCGTAATTCCCCTCCTCGTTGACTCCGACGCCACCATCGCCCACACCGCGATGCGCGCGCTCATCGCGCTCCGCGCCAGCGATGCCTGCCTCGCCGCCGTGGACCGCACCGATTCGCCGAGCCTGCGCGAAGCCGCCCTGCGCGTCCTGCGTTTGCTCCACGAGCCGAAAGTCGTGGACGCCCTGCTCGCGCGCCTCGCGAAGGAGAGCGATTTCACCCGCCGCCAAGGCCTGCTCACCGCGCTCGCCCGCCTGCACTTCCTCGAAGGCAAGTGGACCGGCACTAGCTGGGGCACGCGGCCCGACACCCGTGGGCCTTACTTCCAGCCCGAGGAATGGAGCGAGTCCAAGAAGATTGCCGACACCCTCACCGCCGTGATGGGCAAGGCCGACGCGAAGGAAGCCGTCTTCCTCGCGGGCGAACTCAACCGCCATCGCCGCGAAGGCGGCGCGTCACTCGACAAACTTCTCGCCCTCGCCGCGAACGACACGAGCGTCGAGCCCGTGCTTGTGCAGCAACTCGCCCGCGCGCAGACCGTGCCGCCCGGCGCGCACGCGCTCCTCGTCCGCAACGCCACTGCCGATGCCACCGCGCCCGCCGTCCGCGCCGCCGCCGTCACCGCGCTCGCGAAGGCCGACTTGAACGCCGACACCACGCGCGCGCTGCTCACGGGCGTCGCCGCGCTGCGCAAGAGCAAGGTGGACGACGCGTTGCGCGACGCGGCGACCGAGGCGTTCTTGAATTCCACCCTGGTCGAGAAGCAGCTCGCCACGCTGACCGCCGAGGCCGCGAAAGCCGCCGGCGATTCGTCGCTTTGGGCCGACACCGCGCTGCTCCGCATCCACGACCGGCTTAAGGACAAGCAGAAGGGCAAAGTGGAAATCGCCGCCGCGTTCGACGCCGGCTGGGCGGAGCCGAAACGTCGAGCCCAATTGATCGACGCCAGCGTCGCCGCGAACAAGAAGACGCTCGCACCCAAGATTCTTGCCGCCGTCAGCGACGCGGACAAAGCCGTGGCCGCCGCCGCCAAGAAGGCCGTTGACCGGCTGAAGTTGGAGACCGGCCCCGCCACCGGCCCGCTCATCGGGACGCTGAAGGTGGACGACGTGCTCGCGAGCGTGATGACGACGAAGGG
>JBJTAU010000170.1:0-2725 GCA_046090965.1 Limisphaerales bacterium
CCAACCCGCTCCGCGACCCGCGGCCGCCGGCTGCGCCGTCGGGCGGTGGGGGGCGCGTGCGTGCGCCCGCCGAGGACGCGAAGTTGCTCGCGCTCGACGCTGAGTTGATCGCTGCCACGACGCGTTGGCAGGACACGAAGGTGTCCGCGAAACACACCGAGCGGCAGTTGGAAACCGCCCGCGCCCTCGCGGAGTGCGATCGGCTCAAAGCTGAAGTTGACGGGAGCAAGGCCGCGTTGGCGAAACGGTCTGGCCCCTCCGCGCTGTTCACCGCGTTGGAAACCAAGCTCGCCGCCGACACGAAGTCGCTCGTTGAAGCCACGGACAAGCTCGCGGCCATCCTGGAAAAGTCCTTCGCTGTCGGCGCATTCGCCGCGCTCACACCTGAGCAGCTCGCGTGGAGCATGATGCGCGCGGCCGGCGTGGTCGGCGCACACGAGTTGGCCGGCGCGGCGGAGTTCGACAAGAAGTCTCCGCCCACGGACGCGAACAAGTCGGATGCCACGCGCCTCGCCGAGCGCGCGAAGGCGGCCGAGCAATACAAGTGGGACAAACTCAAGAGCGGTGCGGCGGGCTTCGCGCCGCTGTTCGGCGCGGGCGCGGGCGAGCCGCAGGACGCCTTCTACGCCACCGCTGACCAGGCGCTTTTCCTCAACAACGGCAGCATGGTCCGCAGTTGGCTCGCCCCGAGCGCGGAGAACTTGACCGCGCGACTCGGCAAGCTCGCCGACGCCCGCGCGCTGGCGGAGGACCTCTACTTGAGCGTCCTCACCCGCCCGCCGACCGACGCGGAAGTGTCCGCCGTGCAGAAGCAGCTTACCGCCCGCGAGAAGGAGAAGCCCGCCGTGGTGCAAGACCTCGCGTGGGGACTGCTCACCTCGGCGGAGTTCCGGTTCAAGCACTGAGCCGGGACGATGCGGTGTGCTTCCGGGTGGAACGGGCCACCGGCCCGTTGCGGCGGGCGACCCGCCCGCCGCTTGCACTGCGCCCAGAGCGAACCAAACAGTTCGAGCGGTGGCGGTGCCGAAGCTCGGCGGCAAGTTGCCGCCGAGAACGGCCAAGTTGGCCGTTCCACCCAGACTCGTCTGCGTCGGTTCGGTTGAGTTGTTGGCGCAAGACTCCGGCGACGCAAAGAAGGTGCGAATGCCGTCGCCTCACCGGCAGTCGGAAACTGCACAGCACACACGATTGCGCCGCCCATGAAGTCCTGCTCTTACGCCTGCAACTCGGCCGAACACACGGTCGCCCGCCGCAACTTCCTCGGCAGCCTCGCGCTGGGCACCGGCGCAGTGGTCGGCGGCCTCGGCACTTTCGCGCAGCCCGCCGTCTCCGCCGCGCTCACGAAGGACCAGAAGCGGATGCTGGTCATCAACATGCACGGCGGCCTCTCGCAGTTGGAGAGCTGGGACCCCAAGCCCGGCACCGACACCGGCGGGCCCTTCCGCGCGATCCCGACTTCAGTTCCTGGTGTGCACATCAGCGAACACCTGCCGCACACGGCGAAGGTGATGCACCACCTCTCGCTCGTGCGGAGTATCAACACCAAGAACGACGACCACGGCAAGGGCAGCTACATGATGCTCACGGGTCGCCGCCAGATGCCCGGGCAGACTTACCCGGAAATCGGCGCAGTCGTCGCCAAGTGCCTCGACTCGGCGGATCGCACGTTGCCCGGGCACATCCGCATCACCGCTGGCGGTGGCGGCGGACGCAGCGCGGACTCCGCGTATCTCGGACCCAAGTTCGCCAGCATCTCGCTCGACGGTGGCAAGCCTCCGCAGAACACCACCCAGCCCGACGGCCTCAGCGACACTTCGCTCGCGGAACAAAACGCCTTCCGCCGCCTCGCCAACGACCAGTTCCTTTCCCGCCGGCGCACCGCGATGACCGACGCCTACGTGCAGAGCTACGAGCAGGCGCTGGAACTGATGAAGCAACGCGACGTCTTCGAGTTGAGCAAGGAGCCGGCGAAGGACCAGGAGCGCTACGGCCAACACGACTTCGGCCGGCACTGCCTGATGGCGCGGCGGTTGTTGGAGAACGGCATCTCCTTCGTGCAGGTTTCGCACTCGAACTACGACACGCACAACGAGAACTTCAACTTCCACTTCGAGCAGGTCGGCGAGTTCGACAGACCTTTCGCCACGCTCATCACGGACCTGCACGAACGCGGGATGCTGGAGAACACGCTCGTCGTGGTGCTCTCCGAGTTCGGGCGCACGCCGCGGATCAACCAGTATTACGGGCGCGACCACTGGGGGAAGGCGTGGAGCGTCTGCCTCGGCGGCGCGGGCCTCCAGCGCGGCGCGGTCATCGGCGCGACCAACGCCAACGGCACCGAGGTCACGGACCGCGAAGTGGACTGCGGCCAGCTCTTCCACTCCTACCTGCGCGCGCTGGGCCTCAGCTCCAAGGCGAGCTTCGACGTGGCCGGCCGCCAAGTGCTCATGGCCGACCCCGCGTGCGGGCCGATCAAGGAACTGCTGGCCTGAGTCCTGAACCGCGAGTGGACACCATGGACACGAATCGCTCGTGCTTGCCATGAAGCCCGACTTCAAAGCCGCGCACGTCGCCGCCGAGTTCGACCACGCGTCGCCGCTCATCACCTGCCGCTTCGATCCCACGGGCAAGTTCGTCTTCGCCACCGCTGAAGACCGCGCCATCCTGCGCTGGGAGCTGGCCGATCCGAAAAAGAAGACCGTCTTCACCGCGCACGACGGCTGGG
>JBJTAU010000171.1:0-3512 GCA_046090965.1 Limisphaerales bacterium
ACCTAGCTGCGTGCGAATCCCGTTTGTGCCCGCCCCGCCTTCGCCTGCGTTCTCCCGAGCCCCTCGCCCGTTCCGGCGGCTGGAAACTATCGGCACGGCACTCGCCGCCGTGCTGCTCGCCGCTGCCACTTTCGCCCAAACGCCCGCGCCTTCGCCCAAGCCCGCTCCCGCCGCCATCGTCGCGGCGCACGACTCCGCCGACCTGCCGTTTCGCCGCGCGCCCATGGCGCAGTCCAGTCGCAGCATCGTCGTGCCGCTGACCACGAACCTCCACCTCGCCTTCGACGCCCAACTCCTCCGCACGCACACGGTCTGGCGCGGCGACCCGCTCAATCTCTACGGCCCGCCCTACACCGGCACGTCCGCGCGCTTCGACTGCGACTTCACCGGCACGCGGCTGTGGGGCGGCCTGCAACGCAGCCCGTGGGTCTTCGACGCCGTCGCGGCAGACACGCCCGGGCCGCTCACGCGCTTCGCGGGCCACAGCACAGCGGGCGGCGCGACCGCGTTCGTCTATGAACTGTTCCCGCCCGGCGACGCGGCGGTGAACGTGATTGAATCCCCGCGCCTCGAACGCGTGGGCGAGCACGACGTCGTGGTCCGTCGCTGGGAAATTTCTCCGCACTCGCAGCGCTTCCGCTTGAACGCGCACGACGAAGCGGCCGACCCGGTGAACATCTTCGGCGTGGCCGGCGCGCAGGGCTTGCGCACGCCGGCGGGCGTGCTCGTGGCGGTGCTGCGGGGCTTGCCGGGCGCGAACTTCTTACCGCTCGTCACCAGCCCGCCCGTGGTGGAAATCCTCAACTCCGAGCGCGACGGCAGGGGCCCTTACTCCGAGTTCGTCACCAACGTCGTCGCGGGCCGCAAGGTCGCGCTGCGCGTCGTGATCCCACCGAGCGAGCAGCCGCAGACGTTTGAAGTCGCCTCCGCCGTGGTCGCGGACTTGAACGCCGCGAGCGCGCTGGCGAAGCAGCTAGCTAAGCCGCTGGAGAAATTGCCCACGCCCTCCGCCACGCGCCCACCGCCGCCCACCTTCCTCCCCGACCCGAACTTCACCGACACGCCCGGCGGCGATGAGTTCTACACCGTCGAGCACTTCCCCGTGCCCAAGGAAATCAAACTGAGCGTCGCGGGCATGGACTTCCTTCCGGACGGCAACCTCGCCATCGCGACCTATCAGGGCGAGGTCTTCATCGTCGAGGGCGTGACCGGCGACGCGAAGGCGGCGCGGTGGCGGCGCTGCGCGCGCGGCCTCAACGAGCCGGGCGGCCTGCGCGTGGTGGGCGGCGCGATTTACGTGATGCAGAAGTGCGAGCTGACGCGTCTGCGCGATTCGGACGGCGATGGTGTGGCGGATGTCTTCGAGTGCGTGAGCGACGCGTGGGGTTACACCGGTAACTATCACTCCTTCGCCACCGGCCCGCTCGTGGACGACAGTGGGCTGCTCGGCGCGCTCATCACTGGCCACCGCGCGATGCGCGAGGTCCCCGCGATGGGTTGGTGCCTGAAGATTTCGCCGCACCCGGACAACACCGGCGAAATTCCCTTCACCGACCTGTGGCGCACCGACCCGTTCTGCTCCGGCCTGCGCGTGCCGAATGGCTTCGGCGAATTTCGTGGCGACCTCTTCATGACCGACAACCAGGGTCACTGGGTCGCGGCGAACAAGTTGAACCACCTGCAGTTCACCAACTACTACGGCCACCCCAGCTCGTCGCCGTCGCCGCCCGCGCATTTCGATGGCGACCCGAACTTCACGCCACCCGCCGTGTGGTTTCCCTACGCGTGGGTGCGCTCGGCGAGCGGCATCGCGACCGTCGGCGACTTCCGCTTCGGGCCGTTCGGCGGGCAGATGCTCGTGGGCGAGTTCCAGAACGCGAGCGTCGTGCGCGTAGCGCTGGAGAAGGTGAACGGCCAGTGGCAGGGCGCGGTGCTGCCGTTCGTGCGTGGCTTCGCGTCCGGTGTGAACCGGCTAGCCTACGGGCCGGACTCGCGGCTCTACGTGGGCGGGCTGCGCTTCGGGCACTGGACGAGCATCGCGCCGCAGCCGCACTCGCTGGACCGCGTGAAGTTCTCCGGCAAGGTGCCGTTCGAAATCCGCACCGTCGTCGCGCGCACGAATGGCTTCGCGCTCACCTTCACGCTGCCCGTGGACGCCAAGCTCGCCGGCGACGCCGAGAACTGGGACGCGCAGCAATACACCTACGCTTACGACGGCAAGCACAACGCCCCCGAGAAAGACCGCGACGAGAAAATCCCCGGCCCGCCCGTGCGCGTGCTGAAGGCCGAGGTCGCCGCCGACAAGCTCACCGTGCGCCTGACGCTGGAGGGAATGAAACCCCGCCACGTCATCATGCTCCGCGCGCTGGGCCTCAAGACCACGCGCGGCGACGCGCTGCGGAACGACACGCTGCACTACACGCTGAACCAGGTTCCGAAGGAGTGAGGTGATGACTGAGCTGCCTCCAATGCAAATGTCAGACTTGGGTGAGTTGATGCCTCGGCTTCTGTTGACCGTGCTATTGGCTTCTCCTCCGGCCATCATTGGTTTCATCGTCATGCGTCGCGGACGGTCATGGGTGTTTTTCGCTCTCGGATTGATTTGCACCCTCCTGCTGCTCGCGATCGCGTTGCCAAGCCTCCGGTCAGCGCGGCCAATCGCGGAGGGAAACGCCTGTGTCGCGAACTTGAAGCAGATCGCCGAGGCGAAGCGCAGTTGGGCTGCATTGACCAAACCCGAGGCCTCCGTCACCGCGAAGCCCGCTGATCTCGCTCCCTATCTCAAGCAAGGCCAGTTGCCCGTCTGCCCCACCGGCGGCACCTACACCCTCGGCGCGGTCAACGAGCCGCCCCGCTGCTCACTCGCCCACAAGGGCCACGCGCTCACCCCGGCTCCCTGACGCCCTGTAGCAACGGGAACGCTGGGTTGACCGTGACCGGTGACGCTAGGAAGATTCGCCACCTTGAGCGACTCGCCATTGCCATCCTCTGACAGTCCCCCGCCCACAGCGCCGCACCGTCGCCGCCCGCGTTACTTGGGCAAGAACCCCCGGCAGTTCGAGGAGAAATACAAGGAGCACGATCCGCAGCGCTACGGCGAGACGGTCGCGAAAGTGCTCGCGTCGGGCAAGACACCCGCCGGCACGCACCGGCCCATCTTGGTGGCGGAGATTCTCGAAGTGCTCGCGCCGCAGCCCGGCGAGGTGGCGGTGGATTGCACGCTGGGCTACGGCGGTCATGCCCGCGCACTGCTCGCGCGGCTCCAACCCGGCGGCTACTTGCTCGGCCTCGACGCGGACCCGGTGGAGCTGCCAAAGACCGAGGCGCGGTTGCGCGAGGCGGGTTTTGGCCCCGACACATTCACTGCCGTGCGGAGCAACTTCGCCGGGCTACCGCAGGCGCTGGTGGCTTGGACCGGTAGGAGACGACGTGAGGAGTCTCACTTCTTCCCAGATCCCAGACCCGAAACGCCAGACCCGATTCGATCAGAGACTCCTCACGTCGTCTCCTAC
>JBJTAU010000172.1:0-5661 GCA_046090965.1 Limisphaerales bacterium
AGCAACGGACGGCCGCGGAACGCCACGAGCAGCACGTCCTTCTCGCGCAAGATGCCCATGGCGGCGGAGCTTTGGCCGATAGCCGTCTGGCGTCCGGCCACCATGTGCGCCGTGAACTCCAGCTCGAGGTAGCTCGCGGACAGCTCGAAACGCCGCACCACCACGGGCGTGCCGTCCACCCCTTGCACCGACGGCGACTCGTGCACGCGGATGAGTTTCGCCGCCGGCACCCACGGGCCGGAATTGTCGGTCACGAAAACTTCGCCGTTCACCGACGCCGCGCCACCGGGCGAGTGGAAACCGCTGGCCCAGCCTTCAAAGTCCTTGCCTGCGCGGCTGAAGCGCGCGTCCCAGCCACGGAACGGGACTTCCCACCGCGCGCCGCGCGCATCGAGGAAGACATGCAGCCGGCCCTCCTTGTCCGCGACGGGGCCGACGGCGAACTGCCGTGCGTTGCCGTTGAAGCCCCACGTCTGCGTCACGCTCTCGACCGAATCCGCCCCGCCGACGCCGTCGGTGTCGCGTAGCCGGGTCAGCTCGCACTACTGCGCGACGAAAAGCTCACCGCTCAACACCCGCAGGCCGGCCGGCTCCATCAGCCCACGCGCGAAACGCCGGAAGATGTTTGTGCCCGGCGAATCCGCCGGCTCGCTGCGAATGAAGACGTCGCCGCGTGCAGTGCAGAACGCGAGGTCGCCATTCGGCAAGAAGTCCAGGCCGGTGACTGAAGCGAGAGGATAGAAGGGAGAAGCTAGAAGAGAGATGCGGAAGCTGCCTTCCTCGCGCACCGTCGGCGCGTTGGTCACGACCAGCGTGGGCGCTTGATTCGTCGGCTTGCTGGCGGACGGCTCGGAGACGCGGATGAGTTCCGGTGGAGCCACCTTCGCAGGAATCAACTTGGGCAGCAACCGCTCGGCCTCCGCCTTGTCCGCGCAGACGACGGAGAGGATTTCAAACGAAATTTCCCCGCGATGCGCCGGGATGTGGACGACCGCGAGCGTTTCGTCGCCGGTGACGTGGCGCGGGATGACTTCGCTCTCGCCGTTCTTCTCCCGGTGCAACTCGACCACGTAATCCGCCTGCGCGGTCGCGGGCTTCCAGCCGAGCAACGGACGGCCGCGGAACGCCACGAGCAGCACGTCCTTCTCGCGCAAGATGCCCATGGCGGCGGAGCTTTGGCCGATAGCCGTCTGGCGTCCGGCCTCCATGTGCGCCGTGAACTCCAGATCGAGGTAGCTCGCGGACAGCTCGAAACGCCGCACCACCACGGGCGTGCCGTCCACCCATTGCACCGACGGCGACTCGTGCACGCGGATGGTTTCCTCAGCGTCGAGCGGCAGCTCATACATCAGCGTCGCGATGCCGCCGCGCGTGCTGAGGCCGAGGAAGCGCGGCTTCGAGGGGAAGTCGGTTAGAATATTCTTCGCGGGCTTGCCGCCGGCCCACGGGAAGAGCGGCGGGTTGGTGAAAAGCCCGTCGCCGGTGAAGTCCGCGAGGAAGCGGCCCGCCACGCCATCGTAGGGTGCGCCGTGCAAGTTCAGCGACGGTCCGCGCCAAGCCGTGTGCGTGCGCAGCGTCTCGGTGTCGAAGGCGAGGTGAACATTCGTCGCGAGCGGCAGGACGATGCTGCGCGCGGCGACGGACATGGGCGCGCGGCGGAAGGGTTGGTCAATGGGGTCGCGGTAGGTCTGGGCGGGGAGCGGGAGGCCGAGGAAGAGGAGGAGGCACAGCCACAGTAGGTCAGTGCATCTTGCCTGGCCTCTGACTGGAGGAAGCCGCTTGAGCGGGCGCTGAGAGTTAGAAGGACAGGCGGGACGCGCTGTCCTACTGCCCGTGCCGGCGACTTGCAGTCGCCGTCTTTCGGGTTCAGCAATTCGGGAAGGCTTCGAGCTGTCCACGCGCAACGCGGCGGCTGCAAGTCGCCGGCACGGGGTTCGGCGCTCGCGCATTCCCCATTCTCCATTCCCGATTCCCCATTCCCCGTTCACTTCACTTCCCACTTCTCGCCGAAGAAGTCGGCGGCGACGACGCCTTTGCCGGCGACGCGCTCGGCGAGCGGAACGCTGAGGTCGAGGATGGCCCAGTCGGGGAGCTTGGGCGTCTGGAAGGAGTTCGAGGCACCGGCGAACTGCGGGAAGGTGAAGCCGCTGTTGATGACGACGTAGCGCGACGGGTTCAGCGGGTTGGGGAAGATGAACGCGGGCACGTGCTTGGTGGCGTCGAAGCTCTTGCCGCCGACTTTGATTTCCTTGGCGCTCCATTTGATGGGCAGCTTGTCGGCGATGCGGGCAAGGAGCTTGTTCGAGGACGGGTCGCCCCAGAGGACGAGGTTGCTGTTCTTGAGGTCGTCGTTGGTGATGGCGGAGTCGTCCTTCACGCGCGGCTCGCCGCGGAAGTAGCGCCGCCAGTGGAACGCGGCCTCGGCCAGTTCGGTCTTCGCCCACTGCCCGACGGCGGCGTTCAACGGCTGGCCGGTGGGCCGCACCATCACGAACGAGTCCATGAAGGCGTTGTCAATGGGGCCTTGGAGGTTGTGGCGCTTGGCAAGGCCGGAGTTCGCGCTCGGGCTGGGATTTCGCTCGGCCCACTTGCCGTTGGACTTGAGCGCGGAGAACTTCCACCAACTCGCGGGCCCGCCCGAGCCGGGCGGCGGCAACGAGCCGACCATGTTGCGGAAGCCGAGGTCCTGCCCGTCCACGATGAGCTTCGCGCCGCGGCCAACGAGGTCGGCCGGAACAATGTTGATGGAGAAGGCCGAGATGTTGCGCGACTTCACGACGAGTTCAGTTGCGCCGCCTTTCGTGACGACCTCGGCTTCGATGCGCGCTTCGTCCCAGTGCTTTTCGAGCGCGTCCACTGTGAGCCAGTGGGCTGAGTTAAACTTCAGTGAATGCGTCACCAGCGTGACCTTCTTCGGCTGGTGGTTGACGCCCTTGACCGTCGCCTCGTCTACGAGTTTACCCACGACCACCTTTGCGTCCTTCTCGTAAGCGTGGCCGGTCTTGGGGCCGATGATGTGGGTCATCTTCACGCCGTCCTTCAGCAGCGCGGCTTCCATGAGGTCGGCGGCGGCTTTCTGGGCGTCGTCCTCGCCGCTATAGGCCACGAGCGTCGTGTTGACGAAGTTGATGGGGCACGCGAGCGGGTCGTAGAGGTTCCAGAGCTTCTGCTCCCACCACGGGATGGTGGCGAGCTTGTCGCCGAGTTTCTGATAGTTCTTCACGTCTACGAAGCCCGCGCCGGGATTGACCGAAGCGAACTGGTCCGGGTGATGCGCGCCGAGGTGCCACGCGCCCGCGCCGCCCATTGAGAAGCCGCGCATGGCGAGCTTGTTGCGGTCAATCGGGTAGTGCTTCGCCGCGTGGTCGAGGCCTTCCCACACGTCGGTCTCGCCGGCGAACTTGAAGGCGTTCATGAAGCGGCCGTAGGGATCGAGCACGAAGGCGTCGTCCGGCAGGAACGTGCCGCCCGCGCGCGACTGGCCGTCAATGAAGGCGATCTCATTCAACGTGTCGCCGCGCCCGTGCAGCCAGAAGTCGAGGCGGCGCGGCTTGTCATCGCCGGTCAGGTAGGTCACCGGCACCTTCAGCCCGTAAGGCTGCACCGAGTCGTCAATCTTCGACACGTAGCCGCGCACGACGGGGAGGTGCGTGAGCGTGGTCGGCGTCTTGGACTTGCCTTCGAGTTCCTTCTTCAGCGTGAGCAGGCCGGCCTTCGTGTTCCACGGCGCGTTGCCGGCCTTGAGCGCGGCGGCGCGTTCGTGGCCGAGCTTGAGCAAGTTGCGCGCAGAGTTGAACTGGTTGGTACTGGTGAAAATGTCGTCCTCGACGGCGTAGCGCACGGCGTTGTGGTAAATCTGCACGTCGGGCAGCAGCGCGAGCAGCGCGGGCTTGTCTTTCAGCGACGAACGTAGCACCTCGATTTCCTTCCCGAGCGCCTCGGCACCGGCCGTGAGTTCGGCCTTCACCGCAGCGGGCACCACGACACCGGGCGGCGGGTTGAGCTTCCGGGGATTGGGCTGGAGAGCGGGCGGCGGCGAGGTCTTTGCCGGAGCTTTGGAGTCGGCGGCTTTCTTCTCAGCGGCGCTGGTGAGGGCGAGCGAGACGGCGAGTGTCGTGAGGATGGACAACAGCTTCATGGGTGGTGTATCGCAGCGCGCGCGGCAATTGGCGAGAGTGCAATGTCACGGCTTTCGTCGCTGCCCCATCAACCGCATGGCCAAGAAACCGATCGCCGCCGCCAAGCCGCCCCCACCCGCTCCAACGGGACCGACCGTGCTGGTCGTGGATGACAACCCGGTCATCGCCAAATCCAGCGGCGCGCGCTGGAGACGGGTGGTTTCACCGTGCGGGAGGCCGGTGGCGGTGCGCGTGCGCTGCAACTCATCAGCCAGGAGCGGCCGGCCCTCGTGGTGCTGGACCTGATGATGATGGACATGGATGGCTTCAAGTTCCTCGACCAACTGAGGAAGCGGTCGGACGGCGCTGACCTGCCCGTGGTGGTGTTGAGCGCCAAGCCGTTGGGGGAACTGGAGCGGGAATACGTCGGAGCGCGCGCCCAAGGCTTCATCGCCAAGAGCGGCAACTCCACGCGGGAAATGGTGGCGTAGGTGAAGCAACTGCTCGCGCCGCCCACCGCGTAGCCGTGCGCGGAGAAGCACTGGCTATCGCACCAAGGGCCAGTTGGGCTTCACTTCCTCGTCCAGCGAGGTCGGGGCGACGCCGTGTCTGAGTTTCCGTTCCGCGAGCAACCCGACCATCGCGGCGTTGTCGGTGCAGAGGGATTTCTCGGCGAGGCGGAGGGTGAGGCCATGTTCGGCGCAGGCGGCGGCGAGTTGCTTGCGCAGGGCGCGGTTGCAGGTCACGCCGCCCGACGCGGTCACGCACTTCACGCCGAGGCGCTTGGCGGCGCGCACGGTCTTGGTCACCAGCACGTCCACGATGGCGCTGCGCACGCTGGCGCAGAGGTCGCGGACGAGGTCAGGGTCATCCAGCACGAATGGCTGGTCGCGGAGGAAGTAGCGCACTGAAGTTTTCAGGCCGCTGAAGCTGAAGTCGTCGTGCAGGTCGCGGATCATCGGACGCGGGAAGTCGAACGCGCGCGGGTCGCCCTGCTCGGCGAGGGCGTCCAGTTCCGGGCCGCCGGGATAGGGCAGGCCCATGAGCTTGGCGGCCTTGTCGAAGCACTCACCCGCGGCGTCATCCACCGTGCTGCCAAGCAAGTGGTGCTTCAACTCGGACTCGACGAAGACGAGCATGGTGTGACCGCCGCTGACGATGAGGGAGACGTTGGGCTGGAAGGTCGAGAAGTCGGCGAGGAGAGGCGTGGTGCGTGGTGCCTGGTGCGTGGTTGGCTCGACGGCAACCCACGGCGAGTAGAGGTGGGCTTCGTGGTGGTGAATGCCGAAGAAGGGTTTGCGGAGGGTGAAGGCCATTGCCTGCGCGGCGCGCGCTCCGATCATCAGCGCCTGCGGCAGGCCGGGGCCGATGGTGGCAGCGATGGCGTCAATGCCTGTCAATGAGGTGAAAGGCTGAGTCTGGTTCCCTCTCTCCCATCGGGGGAGAGGGTCAGGGTGAGGGGGCGGGCTGCTTGGTTCGGACGCGGGTTGTGAATCAGGTCGCGCATCCCCCCCCACCCACCCCCCAACACCCAACACCGCGA
>JBJTAU010000173.1:0-6511 GCA_046090965.1 Limisphaerales bacterium
ACGAAGGACGGCGCGGTCGCGACTTGCCACCATGTCGGCAAACGCCCAGTCAACTTCCAGGAGGGCACGCTCGTCGCGGCGGACGTGGACGGGCGCGTCCTTCCCGTGCTGGCAATCCTCGCCGCCGACGCACGGACTGACGCCTGCATCCTCCGCGTCGGCGCGAAGGACTTGAAGCCGCTGCCGCTTGCCACCGACGTCGCGCCCGGTGACCGCTGCTTCTGCTTCAGCGACCCGTTGAGCCAGCGCGGCTACTTCAGCGATGGCATCGTGAACCGCTTCCTCGCGCGCCAGTCGCGGCGCGACACAAACGCGCTTCCTGCCACTCGGCTCAATGTCACGACCGACTGGGCGCCCGGCTCCAGTGGCTCGGCGGTGCTCGATGAATTCGGCAACGCCAGCGGCCACGTCACCACCATCTCCACTCTGCCCGACAGTGGCGGCAAGGCGAACGACAACGAGAAGGGCAAAGCCGAGCGCACGCTCATCACGCTGCACGAGGCCGTAAGTGCGCGCGACGTCCGCGCGTTGATTCAAAAGCCAGGCAAGCGATGAAGCGCATCCAAGTCATTGACTCCCACACCGGCGGCGAACCCACGCGCATCGTCATCAGCGGAGGCCCCGACCTCGGCGGCGGCAGCGTCGCGGAGCAACTGAAAGTATTCCGCGACCACCACGACCGCTTCCGCTCAGCCGTGGTGAACGAACCGCGCGGCTCGGACGTGCTCGTGGGTGCCCTGCTCTGCCCGCCCGCAGACAAGTCGTGCGTCACCGGCGTTCTCTTCTTCAACAACGTCGGCGTCCTCGCCATGTGCGGCCACGGCACCATCGGCCTCGTCGTCACGCTCGCGCACCTCGGCCGCATCGGCCCCGGCGAGCACCGCATCGAGACCTGCGTGGGCGTCGTGACCGCGACCTTGCACGCGGACGGCTCCGTCTCCGTCGCGAACGTCCCGAGCTGGCGGCAGGTGAAGGGCGCAACCATCGAAGTGCCCGGCCTTGGCAAAATTTCCGGCGACGTCGCGTGGGGCGGGACCTGGTTTTACCTCGTGGAAAACCACGGCCTCGCGCTCGATTTGAACAACGTCGAGCAACTCACCGACGCGAGCTGGCGCATCCGCCAGGCCGTGAACGCGCAGGGTTTTCCCGAAGTGGATCACGTCGAACTCTTCGGCGCGCCGCAGTCCGGCGGCGATTCGCGCAGCTTCGTCCTCTGTCCCGGCAAGGCTTACGACCGCTCGCCCTGCGGCACCGGCACGAGCGCGAAGCTCGCCTGTGTCGCTGCTGACGGGAAGCTGGCCGAGGGCGAAACGTGGACGCAGGAAAGCATCTTGGGCACGAAGTTCACCGGCACCTTCCGCTGGCTCGACCGTGCCAAAGGCGAGATCGCGCCGACCATCACCGGCACCGCCTCTGTCAACGCCGAGTCCACGCTGCTGCTCGAAGACCGAGACCCGTTCTGCTGGGGAATTCGTTAGCCAGCGATGCGCACTGCGGGCAAGAGATTTCATCAGGAAAACAGGAACGTAGGAACGCGCTTGAATCACTCCTTCCTGTCTTCCTGCTTTCCTCATTCTCCCTCCTCTGTGTTTCATCCGTGACCATCTGTGGCTGAACCAAAGCACATCCTCATCATCGGCGGCGGAGTCATCGGCCTGAGCACGGCTTACTACTGCGCGCGGCACGGGCACCGCGTCACGGTGCTGGACCGCGAGGCGGTGGGCCACGAGGGTTGCTCGTTCGGCAACGCGGGCATGATCGTGCCCAGCCACTTCGTGCCGCTCGCCGCGCCCGGTATGGTCGCGCTCGGGCTCAAGTGGATGTGGAATCCGGAGTCGCCGTTTTACATACAGCCGCGCCTCGACGCCGACCTCTTCGACTGGGGCTTCAAGTTTTGGCAAGCGTCCACCGCGGCCCGCGTCGAACGTGCCGCGCCGCTGCTGCGCGACTTGAGTTTTGCAAGCCGCGCGTGCTTCGAGGAACTGGCCGACGCGTGGTCAGGTAGCAACCGACGTAAAGAGGCTTCATCGTCAAACGCGGAATGCGGAATGCGGAATGCGGAATCCAATCAGAGCCTCCTCACGTCGGCACCTACCGAGGACTTCGGCCTCACCACGCGCGGCTTGCTGATGCTCTGCAAAACGCAGCACGGGCTGGACGAGGAAGCCAAGTTCGCCGCACGTGCGAATGCGCTCGGCGTGCCCGCGCAGGTGCTCGATGCGAAGGCCGCAGCCACGCTCGACCCGGACCTCACGATGGACATCGCCGGGGCCGTGTTGTTTCCGAAAGACGCGCATCTCACGCCGGGCCGATTCATGGCGGCGTTGCGCACGCAGTGCGAGGCGGCGGGCGTGAACTTCAAGTGGAGCACCGAAGTCAGCGGCTTTGCCCGGCAGGCGTCGCGCATCACCGGCGTGCGCACGACGCGCGGAAATTTCTCGGCAGATGAAATTGTGCTGTGCGGCGGCTCGTGGTCGCCACTGCTCGCGCGCGAGCTGGAGTTGCCGCTGCCGATGCAGGCCGGCAAAGGCTACAGCCTCACGCTGCCGAAGCCGCCTCAACTTCCGCGCCTTTGCTCCATCTGCACCGAAGCCCGCCTCGCCGTCACGCCGATGGGCTCCGCGCTCCGCATCGGCGGCACGATGGAAATCGCCGGCCTCAACGAGGACATCAACCCCGTGCGCGTGCGCGGCATCATCAAGTCGGCGCTGAAGTATTTTCCTGCGTTCAAGGAGTCGGACTTCGACGGCATCGCACCGTGGCGCGGGCTGCGACCGTGTTCGCCGGACGGACTGCCGTATCTCGGCCGCACCGCGAAGTTCACCAATCTCTCCGTCGCGACCGGCCACGCGATGATGGGCCTGAGCCTCGGCCCCATCACCGGCAAGCTGATGGCGCAAATCCTGTCAGGCGAGCCGCCGGAATTCGATCTGTCGCTGCTTTCGCCCGATCGCTACGCTTGAAGCCAATGAAGATCCACCGATTGTTGTTCGCTTTGTTACTGGGGTTGCAACACGTTGCCGCGTGGGCGGCGGACAGCGACGTCGCCGCGCTCACGAAGGACGTGAAGGAGATCGCCGCGCCCGGCGCGCCGGGGAACATCAGCGTCTTCGGGCCCACCGCCTTCGCCGTCGTCGCGGGCAAGGAGGGCAAAGCCGCGCAGACCGCCGTCGTCGCCGCTGCGCGCGCGGGCCGGGGCCGCGTCGTTGCCTTCGGTCACACGAGCTATCTCGACGCCAACCTCCTCACACAGCTCGACACCGGCAAGTTCATTGACAACGCCATCGCTTGGGCTGGCAACGCGCCGAAGCCCGCGCTGGTCGTGCCGGGATCGAAGTCCCTCGCGGATGCGCTGACCCAACGCGGCTTCACCGTCACCGCCACCCCGCTCGGGCAACTCCAGCCCGGACAGGTTCTCCTGCTATCCGCGCATTCTCTAAAGGCAGCTGACGTGCCGATCATCGCCAAGTTTGTTGAGAGCGGCGGTGGCCTCATCACCGCGTCCACCGGGTGGGGTTGGGTGCAACTTAGCGGCGGCCGCAGCCTCGCGAATGAGTTCCTTGGCAACCAGCTCCTCGCCCCGTTCGGCCTCGTCTTTGGCGGCAACATGGCGGGCAAAACCACCGAGAAAGGTTACGCCCTTGGTGATGTGCCGCCGCTTCTTCACGCCGGAAAAGCGCTCGAGGCAGCCCGCGCCAGCACGAAGCTCGTGAAGGATGACCTCGCCCAAGCCAGCGTCGCGCTCACGTTGGCCGCCCAGAGTTTGCCGGCGGATGACAAATCGTTTCTGCCGAAGCTCAAGGCGCTGCGCTCGCAGCCCGGGGTGAACACCGCGCCCACCGCGAAGTCGCCGGTGAAGGCCGACCAGCTCGCCGCGCGCGTGCTGGTGTCGCTCGATGGCCGCGAGCTGGAGACGCTGCCGCCCGCGCAGTTGAAGGCGCATCCGGCAGCGGCCACCTTCCCCGGCCCCGTGCCCGCCGACGCGAAACGCGAATCCGCCACCGTCACGGTGAACCCGAAGATTCCCGGCTGGCATTCCACCGGTCTCTACGCTGCGCCCGGCGAGGTCGTGACCGTGCGCGTGCCGGCGAGTGCGGCGAATCTCGGCTGGAAGATTCGCATCGGCGCGCACTCGGACCGGCTGTGGCACTTGGACAGTTGGAAGCGCTTCCCAGACGTCTCGCGCAGCTTCGCGGTGAAGTCGGCGGAGACGCCCGTGGCAAATGCGTTCGGCGGATTGATTTACGTGGAGACACCGAAGCCCAACGACGCAGGCGAAGTGAAAGTGGAGATCGCCAACGCCGTGCGCGCGCCGCACTACGTGCATGGCCGGACGACCCTGGCTGAATGGAAGGAGTTGCGCGCCGCGCCTGCGCCGTGGGGCGAGTTGGAGACGAAGAAGATTGTTCTCTCGCTGCCTGCGAGCGTATTGCGCACGCTCGATGATCCGGTCGCCCTGATGAAGACGTGGGACGAGACGCTCGATTTGGTGGCCGACCTCGCGACGATTCCGAAGGATCGCCCGCGCGCCGAGCGCATCGTGTGCGACGAACAGATTTCCGCCGGTTACATGCACAGCGGCTATCCCATCATGACGTGGCTGGACATGCCGCCGCGGCTCGTGAGCGACGCGCACATGCGGAAGGGCGATTGGGGCATCGGCCACGAGCTGGGCCACAATCATCAGGTCGGCGACTGGACGTTTGAGGGCACGGGCGAAGTGACGTGCAATCTCTTCACGATGTATGTCATCGACCGGCTCGGCGGCACGAAGCCGGCGAACGGCCGCGTCGGCCTGCCGGTCGTGGCGGAGAAGTTCGCGAAATACACGGCAGGTGGAAAACCGGACTTCGCGAAATGGCAGGGCGATCCGTTCCTTGCGCTCGCCATGTATGTGCAGCTCCAGCACGCGTTCGGCTGGGACGCTGACAAGAAAGTCTTCGCCGAGTATCGCGCGCTGCCAGCAGGCGAGCGGCCCAAGTCCAACGCCGACCGCATGGACCAGTGGATGGTCCGCTTCAGCAAGACGGTGAACCGCAACCTCGGGCCGTTCTTTCGGGCGTGGGGCGTGCCGGTAACGGCGAATGCGCTCGCGAGCATTGTGAAGCTGCCCGCGTGGCCGAAGGAAGAATGGCCGGGAACGAATGGGAAGTTTGACTGAGGCCACCGTGCGAATTTCTTAGCCACAGATGAACACAGATGAAACACAGATTTGAAATTACGCAGGGGCGGGAATTGACTCCGCTGAATGATGTCCGGTTCAACATGTGCGGCTCACGACTTCGCCTTCCCCATCTGTGTTCCATCTGTGTTTCATCTGTGGCTAAAACTTTTTTCTTGTTGTGGCTTGCCGTGACCGCGCACGCAGCCGCACCCGCGCTTCAGACGCGCCACGTGTTGCTCGTGATGGCTGATGGCCTACGCTGGCAGGAAGTTTTCACCGGCGCGGAGGAGCAGTTGATCAGCAAGGAATTCGGCGGCGTTCCCAAGACCAACGACCTCCGCAAAGACTTCTGGCGCGCAACGCCCGAGGCACGCCGCGAGGCGCTCATGCCGTTCTTCTGGGGCACGCTCGCCAAGCAAGGCCAGCTCTCCGGCAACCAACACAAGGGCAGCACTGCGCACGTCACCAACGGCAAGAACTTCTCCTACCCCGGCTACAGCGAGATTCTCTGCGGCTTCTCCGACCCGCGCATCGACAGCAACGCCAAGAAGCCCAACGCCAACGTGACGGTGTTGGAGTGGTTGAACCAGAAGCCCGCCTTCACTGGACGCGTCGCCGCCTTCGGCAACTGGGACGTGATTCCCTACATCATCAACCGCGAGCGCAGCCACGTGCCCGTGTGGACGGGCTTCGAGAAGACCGACCCGAAGCTCAACCCGCACCTCGCGTTGCTGGAGAAACTCATCGCCGATCACACGCCGACGTGGGGCACGCTGATGACCTACGACACCTTCATCCACGCCGCCGCGCTGGAGCATCTCAAGACCAAGAAGCCCCGCCTCATGTATGTGGGCTATGGCGAGCCGGACGAATGGGCACACGAGGGCCGCTACGATTACTACCTGCACAGCATCCGGCACTTCGACGACTTTGTGCGGCAGCTTTGGGAAGCCGCGCAAGCCGACGCGGAAATGCGCGGGCACACTTCCATTCTGCTCGTGACCGATCACGGGCGCGGCACGAGCAACGCGTCGTGGAAGACGCATGGTGCGAACATTCCCGATGCCCGCTTCATCTGGATCGGCGTGCTCGGCCCCGACACGCCCGCACTGGGCGAGCGGAACAACGTGCCGACGGTGACGCAAAACCAAGTCGCCCCGACGGCAGCGGCGCTGCTGGGCTTCGATTACAAAGCCGAGCAACCCCAAGCCGGCCCCGTGCTGACAGACGCGTTGCCGACGAAGGCTGCAAAGTGAAATCCCGCTGAACGCAAGCGGCCCTCGTTTGCCATGAACGCGTTCCCCCTCACCCCCGCCCACGCCCCCCCGGGGGGGGGGGGTGCCCGCA